>JAJYJL010000116.1 GCA_021789565.1 Acidobacteriota bacterium | reverse complement strand
TCCTGCAGATCGCCCAAGGTACCCATCCGGACTCGGGCCAGGTGGCGAGGGCGGTCTGGAGCAGCATCCGAGGGAAGACCGTGCGAGTCTACCTCAAGCCGGCGCCGACGCGCGGAAAGTGCGGGGCGATGAACTGGGTCGTCGTCAAGGAGGGCGAAGTGTGGGACACCGCCTGCCAGACTTTTGGAAGCCGAAACCTCACCGTCTGCGAGCACATCGCAGAGTGTGATTGAAAGGAGGACCATGCAAGAACAGGAAATCAAGAGGGCCCGAATGATGAGCGGTTCGAGCGAGCCCTTTGATAACTGGCAGCTCCCGATGTGGAACTGCCACAAGACGGTCCAGGCCGCGCGCATCGAGTCCATCGAGGATTTCTCTCCAGGCTCCTACATACTGGGCCTGCAGGGCGGGAAGAAGGTTCTCGTCACGAAGGAATGGATGGGAAAACGCGGGGCCCACACCGGCGGATACTTTGTCGTCTACGAAGACGGCTACACAAGCTTTTCCCCTTCCACCGCTTTCGAGAGCGGCTACTCACTCGCCCAGTCAACCCTATAATTTCCCGGCCAACATAACCTCATCAGGGGAAGCAGTTTCCAGGCTTCCCCTAGCCTTTTCAGTGACTTGCTACTGGCCATCCTAAAACGACAAAACGGCCGGGGATTGCTCCCCGGCCGCATCATCTCAAAACGTCAAAGGAGGCGGGGCCAAGGTATCCGGCGGGAAACCCTAACCCCTAACGATGAACTGTGGCGGAAGCCCAGTATCACGCTGCGCTCATTATATGGTGTCGGATTCTGGCAGGCAACAGGAAAATTGCTAAAAGAAAGAAAGCTCTGGCTGCAGGTCCTGCAGGCGGAACTTCTGTATCTCATGGTAGGCGACGTCAACCCCAACGCCGATTCTTCCAAGCTCGATCGCGACCTTCTCGGTTGTTCCTGAGCCGCTGAAAGGATCCAGCACCAAACACGGAGAGGTTTTTCCATGCTGCCCTCGGCACTTACAGGTGGGCGTCCATCCCACGGTGTCCGGAGGTCGGTAGCTTGAGAGGAACTCCGTGCCCTTTCGATCGTTGCTCATCCGGTGCACCTGGCCGGGCGCGTGATGGCTGCCGCCGTCAGGGTTGCCGTCGCCATAGAACCGTGCTGTCCTTACGCGCTCCCAAGGCGAACCGCAGAAGCGGCAGGCTCCCCGCTGGCTCGTAGCTGCAAGGATGGCGCGGCGGGGAATCTCCTCCGGAAAGGTGGCGAAGTGCTCAACCCATTTTCCCCACGCCCCGCAGCGTGGGCAGCCGTACTCGATCCTCCCAGAGTTCTTAACCTTCACGACGCGCTTCGGCAGGTACTTCTTGTTTGGAAAGACCAGGTGGCAAGCATCGCACTCCGCCCAGGACTGCGGCTGTGTGGTAATCGTCCAGACGTTTCGGGCATTGCGCGTGAGGGGCTGCCCGACGACGGCCGACATAAAATCTCCGTTCGCCTTTACGCCATCCTCGCGCCGGCCGACCTTGGCTCCCATGCCGCGCACAACTGCCTTCATGGGACCGTTGTGGCGCTGGCCCCCGTAGGCGCGGTCGGATCCCGCCTGGCTGGAGAGACTTCTCTGGCTGATTCTCTGGTGCGTGCTCTCGCTGCAGGGCTCCGCAATGGCGTCAGAGTCCCAGAAGTAGCGTTCGGACTTGGTGAACACGAAGACGAACTCAAAGGAGTTGGTAGGACGGTCCCAGGCGCTTGACGGCATCGGGTTTGGTTTCTCCCAGATCCCGACACGCGCAGGCTGCGCATTGCAATTCTCGTAGTCCGGAGGGATAATGGAGCGTACCCACCACCCACTCTGCTGAGCCGCCAAGGCCACACGAAAGGGAATCAGGCACATATCTTTCGGCTTGAGCCCAGTTTTAATCTTCTGGCGCCCGTTTCGCTTTCGGTTGTCGTCGTCAAGGTAAGCCTGCTTTCCACCGGTCTCGCCGCCCCACTTCCCGTCGTTCGCGTACTTGTCGCCGATGTTGACAATGAGGCAGCCGTCGCTGCGCAGCACGCGCCGGCACTCTTCCATCCAGAGGACAGTGTGCTCAACATAAAGATCGAGCGTGGGCTCTTGCCCGTAGGCACCGCGCCAGCTACCGCAGAGGCTGCAGCTATCGCCCAGGTCGAGGGCTTCACCGCGGCTGGCCTTTGAGCCTTGCTCCCCACGCGGTATTTCGTCCGAGAATTTCCCACTGCCGTTCAAGTCCTTTCCCTGGATGCACCGGTCCGGATGATGGCGCAGCTTTCCTGCCGATTGCCAGTCATGATCGCCAGCCGCGCAGCGCACGATGCCGCGAGCCGCCGGCGTCGGCCAGACCATCGACTGTTCCCCCGCGTAGCGGCGGAGGGCCCAGTAAGGGGGGCTCGTCACGATACACTGAATAGATTCATCTTTGAACGGAAGCTGGAAGGCGTTGCCCCTAATCGGCATCTGTAGAAATCCCCTTGATGAGTGTGATCTTGTCCGTTTCGATTTTTACGCCGCCCACTGCCGGAAAGACCCAGTCCGGCTTCTCGCCAGGAAGCGGCGAGCGCACCGCGCAGTAGGGAATAATCATTATCGAGTTGCTCGGCAACCCGTCATTCACGACAACTTCCATTCCCATGAACTTCATACGTTCCCTCACACCAAGTAACTCGTAACGCATCGCGACTCGAGAAACGCTATCAGGTCCGGTTTGAACTCGAGGATGCGCGTCTTCATGTAATCGGTAAGGACGGACTGGTCGCCCTTTACCCGTATCCGTCCCTCGCTGGCAAGGCTGATTCGGATGTTGAGCCTCCGGAGGTCTTCCAGAAGGATTAGAAATCTCCCGTCTCGGTTCCTCATTGGGTCATCCTATTGGCTGGTTTTACTTTCGGTGCCAGGAACCATCCCGACGAGGGTGTCCAGCCTCGCCGGGTCGGCGGCAATCTCGCCAATCTTAGTCATGGAGGCGTTAGCGAAATCCTGATTGTCGAAGACCACCTTGACGACGCCGCCAGCGAAAAAGCCTACCGTCATGTGGGCCAAGTGCTTGTCGGGGCAACTGAAACCGACCTTTTTAAGGATGACTTTCAGTTCCAGGTCGCCTTCGATCCTTTTGCCGTGCAGGCACCGCCGCATCCACTCGATGCTCCACTTCAAGGCGCGCGGGTCTCCGTGCGGCGTAAAGAATCCGTCCTCGCCCTCTTTGTCAACCATCACCGCAGAGATGTGAGGAACGTCGCTAAACTTCTGCATTTCGGTCATGGTTTCCTTTCAGCCTTATGTGGACCCCTGCCGACTGCAGCTTGTCGAGAATGATCGCCAGGGAGTCGCAGGCCATTGTCGATGGGGTTTTAAGTCTTGTTCCAAGATCGCGCATATATGAACGAATGAATTTCTCTTGATTAACAACGGTCGAAGAAAAGTTGGTCCTGAATGGAACCGTTGTGGGCTTGAAGTCGAGAAGCTCGCACCCAGGGGGAAGCATCTGCCTGACCTCGTCAGTACTCACCATGATATTCTTCTCCAGTGTCGCCGCGCTGGTAGATCTGCCATTGGCCCTTCGGGTAGAGCGTTCCGCCCGTCTTGTGCTGCCCGAAAACGAACTGGGCATTGCAGGCCCTGCAGCGCAGCTCGAAGTAGTTGTCACCGTTCCGGGTAGTTCTCACGTTCGGGAAGATTTCGGTACTCTGGCACTTTCCGCAAGCTTTCTGGGCGTTGAAGGATTGCTCGACGTCGGAGACCGCCTTGAAGAGTTCCCTCACGGTCTCTCCCGTCACCTTCACCAGGACCCTTCCGCTAAATGCTTTAATCGTTGCTTCCACGTTCGCCTCCCTTACTGTCTTGCCGCCGGCAGCAATCGCTCCGGCTTTCCGGTCATCGCCCTCGAGAGATTCGGGATGATGTGCTCCGCGACCGTCTGGTTGTCGGCCGTAACGATGTGCGGAAGCAGCAGCTCCCTGAGCTCGATAACGCCAGTGTTGGCGGAATCGAACACCGATTTCAGGTGGTAGTATATGACACGCCAGATCCGGCGAGCCTCTTTTTCAGGGTCCGGTGGGACCTCCACGTATTTACCGCCCTGCCACTTTGTCTTGACCTTGCCCTCGGGGGGCCTGCACTTCGCCGATATCCGGATGCGGTAGTACTCCCCCTCCATCGGAATCTGCGCCTCCAGCCCTTCGGTCGGCGGCTGGCTGATGAAGGCAACGGCCGTTCCCTTATTTTGCAGGATTAGCTTTCGAATCATCTCCTGGCTCCGGACTACCGGAACCACTGTTCCCTCGTAACTCAAAGGTTTCTTCCTCCCTCTTTTTGAGCTTCCCGGCGACCTCCTGGCCGGAAGTTTCCAGAATCTCCTTTGCTTCGTCGAGTCCGCAAATCGCCCCCATATTGAACGCCTGTTCGAGCGCCTTCTGATAAAGCTCAACTGCTCTGGGACCGGCTTCGACCAGCATGAGCGCGATCTTCTGACCGTCACGCTCCCACCAGTCGCCCATCACTTCGGTTGGTTCGGGCATGGACTGCAACATCGCGTGGACGGCCGTTGACATCGCCTCTGCCAAGATCTCGAGGCTTCTCTCCTGCGCGAGCTTGAACGTATCGACGTCGGATCCGCAGAGCTCCATCTGGGCGATTTCATTCAGAAGGCCGCGCAGCACTTCGCAGATGGCTTTGTGGTCGATCACAACCGGAGTGCGCAGCCCCTTGAGGGCGCCGTCGCAAACCATTTCGAGCGAAATAACCCGCTGCTGGTAGAAAGCGAGCGCGAGGCGCTGGCTAAGCCGATCGGCTTCTTGGCCCGAGCTGGCGACGATAACCGCGTTTGGTGTTGATATTGCTCCCCGCAGCATGGCGAGGGTGTTCCCGCAGTTCGGCTGTGAGAGTTGAATCAAGAGTTCGCTTGCCGTGCGGTAGGATTTCGAGAGGTTGGGGGTTTTGGACAATCGGTGCCTCCTTGGGTAGTTGCTCTTTCCAGAGCCAGTCACAGATGATGCGCTCCAGCGTGACTTCGATGGTGGGCCCGAAGAGTCCGGTTTCGTGAACCTGCTGAACCAGATCAAGGCAGGAACCTGTCAACAGAATGGTAACGGGCTCGCGATCGAGTTTTGACTTCTGAGCCATAGCGCCTCCGCCAGAGTGGTGTCATTCTAGCATGGTGTCACTCGGGCGCAAAGGGAAAATTTCAGTCGGGAAGAAATTCATCTTCTGGGGCGGCGTAGAGGCTTTTTCCGGTGTACTCGTCGCGGGTATCGTCGTGCTGGTCGGCGGGAAAGGCAGGCTGCGGGCATCGGCAGTGTATGGGGCATTGCTGGCATCGGGTGCAGTGTCGCCCGTAACATTCGCCGTCGCATCCCTGGTTGCGCCCAGTGAACGTCGCGCCGCAGCATTTACACTTTCGCATGGCTTGCTCCGGTGTGCGCCTGGGGCCGGCCGAAACCGGCCCCAGGCTGGAATAGGACTTTACCACTGGGGTTCAACGGGGAACTGCCTGCAGACCTCGGGCTTCGCGAGCCTTGCGGCCTTGGTCATGCAGAGTATCCTGACCGCGGCACGGTGCTCGTGGAGAGCCTCAAAGGATTGTGCGGCGTGCTCAATCGCGCAGTCCTTGTCGAGCTTGCTTGCGCCGAATCCGACGCCGCCCGTCAGCCAAGATCCGCCCCCCGAAAACGCCACTCGGCACGGTGCGGTGGGCCACGCCGACTCGACAAAGAACGCCGGCGCCTCGTGCGGTGAGGTAAAGCTAGTGCTCTGTGAGTTCGACTGGCTGCCGTTGGACGCATTGCCTCCGGTGGCGTTGGCCGTGTTGGTCGCGACGTTGCTTGCCGTATTCGTGGCGCTGGCGCTGCTGGTGGCTGTGGCCGTCTGGTGCTGCCCTTGGGCTTGTCCCTGGGCCTGGGCCTGCGCTTGCCGCTGCCCTTGTGCCTGGAGCTGCCCCTGGCCCTGCTGGTTGCTGTTATCGTGGTTGTTCCCGCTGGCCGCCACGGGTGCCACGCTGAGCATTACTGCCATTGCAAATACGGTAAAGATCACGAGAAACTTCTTCATTCATACCCTCCCTGATTGTGTTTGAGTTGGCTTGCACTTGCACTTGGGGTTATAGCACGCTGCAGCCCCAAAAGTCTTTAGAAATTCAGTAGAGCTCCGCTCCGATTTTGTGGACTTTGTGGTACGCCTGCTTGGCTCTCTGCAGGAGGTTACTGCCGACCTTGTGAAACTGGTTTGCGTATAGACCCGTGGAGTAGCCGTTCACCACCAGGTAGCTTGTCCAGTCGGTGACGAGCCCCTTCGGGTTCTGTTCGCAGTGGACCATGCCCTGCAAGTGCCAGTGAGAATAATTGTTCAGGTTGAAGCACTTTCCGTCCGCGCCGTTGACGACGATGTGCGCGGACTCGTTCCACACCTGCGCGGGATAGTCCTTGCTCTTGCCGACCGACCGGATGGCATTTCCGCCCTTGATGCAGTTGAGCCAGAGTTTCAGACAGCCGTACCCGTAGGTGTAGCCGTTGAAGCTGCCGGGCGCATGGTTGTTCGTGACGAGCCAGCAGTCCTGATTGTCGCCCATCTCCATTTCGACGTCGTAGCGTTCGTTGAACCACAGGACGGTATCGTCCCACCAACCTGCGGATCCCGGCTGGTTGAAGCCGCAGATCGAAACGCGCGTGGAGCTGAAACCGATCAGGTCGCGCGTGACGAGACCGAAAGACCCCGGCTGCGCCTTATATCCCACGATGCTAAGGTCGCGCAGGCCCCCGGCGAGCGTCTGCCCGATGCCGCTATTGAGCCCTCGGGACGTCCACTCGATCGCAGGACCCTTGCCGGTGAAGTGCAGTTGCGTTGCGACGGCGCCTTGCCCCCTGATGATGACGAACGGGGAATCTATCCGGACGGTCGAAGAAATTTCGAAAGCCCCGCCCGGGACCTCAATCACCCCGGCGTGCGGCCATACGAAGCCCCGCCACGCAATCGGCGGCAGGGCGTTTATCATCTTCTGCAGATCCAGCGCAATCGTCATGTGCTCCCCCCTATTCAGAGTTGCTGCAGTTTCCTGCATAGGATTTACTGCCGGTTACTGCAGTTCCACGTGCAACCCTTCAAAGGCTTTGCGCAGGTGAGAGGACCGCGAGGGGTGCCGAAGCCGGCGCATGGCCTTTGCGATAATCTGCCGGGCCCTTTCGTCCGTGACCCCGATCGCGGCCCCGGCAGCGCGATAGGTTAGGGGCTCTCCGGTCTCGAGCCCGTAGTAGATGTGAACCACCCGGCGTTCGCGCGGCGAGAGCCCCAGAAGCGCGCGGGTAACGTGCCTCTCCCAGTCAGCCCGAACCGGCATGGGCTCTCTCTCGCCGAAAACCCTTGCCAGCAACCGGCCTGCGGCGCCGCGGTCAAGCCTTACGTGGAAGAGTTGGGCGTGCTGTTCGGCCTCCTCGGCCTTGTTCCGCAGGCTTTGGAGCGCCCCCAGGTCCGTGCGATAGAAAGCCGCCAGGTCGCGCAGCTTTTTGCGGACCTCCCGAAGTTCTCTTCGGCTTGCGCTGAGTTTGGTCTTGAGTTTGAAAATCTCGCGCTCCATCGGGTACTCAGGCTGGCGCGGAACGTCCGCGATAATCGCCGCCAGGTCAGGCAGTTGCTCCAGCGGACACCCGACGTAAACCCCGAAGCAGTTCCCCGGAATTTCCACAACCTGCAGGTAAAGCCGCGTGCGATGCCCAAGTGCCGTCTGCCGGACGCGCCCGAAGGCAAGCTCCGTCGCCGCTTCCCAGTCCCACGGACGCGGCTCCCACCGAACCAGGATCCACGCTCAGCCGTCGATCGGGTCGCCCGGCTCGCTCATCCTCGCCACGATCACCGACGCCCCAAGCCTCTCAAGCTCCGTCACCGCCTCGACCAACCGGCTGTCTACCTTCACCCACGGCTTGAACTCAAGCGCAACCATCTCTGGCTCGGTTACTGCAGTTTCCTGCATCAAGTCGCTGCAGTTTCCTGCACCTTCTACCGAATCGCTCATAACCCGCCTCCTCGCACCATCTGTAGCGTTCGCGCCAGCACTTCGTACCGCGGCCGGCTTTTATACAGATCTTCCCGCGCCACCCCACCCATCCGCGTCGCCTTTTCCACACACCGCGCGCACAACGGGTACTGCGCCCAAAACGATTGCGCCATGCTCCCCTTCGCCCCAGGCCGCCGCTCATCCACAATAAAACACTCGCCGACCCCCTGGCACCCCTCGCATTTTCGCTGCTCACCCATCAGAACGTCCGGTCCCGCCTCAACAATATCCCCGCTATCACCGACTGCCGTATCGTCGTCGCTACCCAACTCTCCGGCACATCAAGCTTTTGCGCTATCTCCCGGTACTTCCACCCCGCCCGGTACAGCGCCCGGCAATGCCGCGCCTTCCACAACGGATGCTTCCGAGGCGCCCCTGCCTCCCCGCGCCTCTTACGGTTCGGGTTTTCGCCGCTACCCCCACCTTCCCCGCCCCTAAAACACGACCGGCAGAACGGCTCCCGGTTTACCCAATGGGTCGCCACCACGCCGCTCCTCCCGCGTTTGCTGCAGGGGCTGCAGTAATCCTGCGCCACAGGAGGTTGTCCCGAACTCGCTGCAGTTTCCTTCGCTGACACCGCGCTTGGGTCGAACTCGTTTCCGCTTCGCATGGTGTCACAATTATAGGGTCACTCCTCGTTTTTGCAATACTTTTTTTGAAACAGGTCGCTGACTCCTAGCCAATATAAAATCGGCGCGCGAGGCGGCCGGGGGTCCCCTTTTTCGCCCGCGCCTCGTTTTTTCTCGCCCGGGCCTGCGAAGCGGTTGGGTCGGGGCCAAGCGGTTGGGTCTGGCCGGCGCGGGGCGGTCGCCGGTCGTCCTGGCGGCCGGTTCGGTTGGGAGGGTTCGCGGCGGTGGTTGTCATCCGGTCGGCGGTTGGCCAGTCCTGATCGGTTCGGGGCTGGTCGCCTCTGCAGGCGGGAAAACGCGGCGCACATTTGGCCGTGGTTCGATTGCTGGCAGGGCGGAGGGAGTCCAGCATGGGCGGATTCAAGGGCGAAGTGATAGCAGTTTGTCCCAGAGGCAGCGGTCGTTAAAGAAATCTGTGGAAAAGCCGAAATAACTATTGACATAGCGAACGAACGGGTTTAGAACAGTAGTTGTGAGCACCAGCGGGAACAATCCGATGACGGAAACATGGGACAAGGCACGTATTCTCAAGCTGTTAGCGGAGTGCGACCGGATGGTACTCTACCGGCTACTGAGGGCATTGTACGAGCAACAGACTTGGGATGAGCAGGCAAGCCAAACCACGACGGAGCATAACCGGCGCGGTTTCAACGCTTTCGATGCGGAGTTCCTGTCCAGCGTGGCGGAGAAAGCCTTTCCTTATAAGACGCTCACGCCGGGACAGGCCGATGTAGTTAGGAGGCGGCTACGGAAATACGCGGGGCAACTCGCACAGATCGCTAACGAAAACATCCAAAGGAGGACGGTGTCACAATGAAGCAACCAACAGAAAACACAGGTAATGAAACTCGCTCACGTCTAATCGCTTCAGAAAGCGGCGCGGCTAGGTCGGACGGAAGTGGAGATAATTTGTCCGCAAGTGAAAGGATTGAGAGGGATTTGGGGAGTTTCCCCGAGGTCTTCGGGTTGCGGGGTTTTCCGGGTCGAGAGTATAGGCTGAACGCGGGATACAGCTACAAGGACGACGCGGGGCAGGTGCAACTGGTGATTGAAGTTAGGCAAGAGGGCGAGAAGTGGGAGCAGTTTGGGAAGGCGACGGTGGAAGAACTCAGGGGGGAGATTGGAGATATACGGGAGGAGGAGCCTATGGGCGGCGTGGTAGTGCCGGAAACTGCAGCGGCTGCACCGTTGCAGGCTCAGGCGGTGACGTTCACCTTGGAAGAGGTCGCGGACATCCTCAACGATACATTCTGGAAGGCGAAGACGCGGCCAGAGGCGGAGATCGCGAAGAAGGGACATATTGCTATCACCCACGCGGCGGCGTCAGTCATCCTCAAGGTTCGAGAGACCGTGCCGAACTGGGACGCCGGAGCGTTCATTGACCGGGTTCGGCACATTCCGACTGAATCCACCACCGAGTTACAGGAGACCATCGCCAGGGCGAAGCGGGAAGTTCTCGAAGCTTGCGATACCGGCGAGATCGACGCGCAGGCCGTCACGGGCTTTGCGGACCTTCACCAGTACGTTGACGCGAACAGCTTCGGCGGGGCGTTCGATGAGGGCGGCCACTCACCGGATGATACCGACTTCTGGAACAGCGTGCAGGATGCGCTGGACACGTGGATTAAGGCAGGCGGTCTCAAGGGCGCCACGGCCAAGGATGAGCGCGTTGAGCGGCTGCAGGGACTGGTCGCGTCGGAAAAGCGGTTGCTCAAGGAACTCAATACGCCTTGCGGTCTCTGCGGACGCCGGGCGGCAGACTGGGAAATCCGAGCGGCACGGCGGCGGGTTGACCATGCCGAGGCGCATCTGGGAGCGGCCATCAGAGGCTAGGCGGCAAGGGCCAGCCTCTCACGCAGTACGGGGGGCTGGACCGTGCTACCGGCACGAGGAGGAACGGATGGATTACGAGATCGGACAGCAAGTAAGAGCCAGCTTCACAAACTCACGGCGCATCCTGCAGTTTGTCGGCGAGGTCGTGGGCGTCACCAAGAACTACTACAAGGTGAAGGCCATCACATCGCCATACCCCAACGAGCAGCCGGGACGGGTCTTTCAGATCGCCACGCCAGCGGCGTGGAACTGGTCAATGAATAATCGCATTATCGGGCTGGAGCGCGGCTACGGCGAGCCGGTCACGATCACCGAGGAGTCTCGCAGAGTCTTCGAGGCGTACTACCGGGATGCGCCAAACTGGAGCGGGAATCCACTGGTCGGCGGGAATTGCGGCGGCACCAAGGAGGAGCGCGGCAACCTGACACAACTCAAGGTCGCCGGTCTCATTACCACGGACACCGACGAGGGCAACACGTGGATTTACTTCACGGCCAAGGGCCACGAGTACGCGAAGCAGATCGGGCTGGAGCGCAACTTCTAGGACGGTGGCAAGCGGCAGCCTCTGCGGTGCAGGGGCTGCAGCGTGCAACCGGCACGAGGAGGCAGTAAACGATGGACACAATCATTCTGAGACCGACACGTTCGCCCTGGGGAAACGTGGACAACACCGAAGAACTTGCCAAGGGGGTCTTCCTAGTATCCACGCCATCACACGGCGGCGTGATGGTTCACCGCAAGGCACAGGACACACCGGAGGGCAAACTCACCGCGCAGGCGTTATCCAAAAGCGAGCAGTTCGGGGACTGGGCCTGCTTCGAGGAAGATTGCCGCATCAACATCTTCTTCTTCGAGCATCCCGACCTGCTGCGAGCGCACAAAGGGCGGTGCGCGAAGGACTGGCAGTTAATCGTGGACGGCGCGGCAGGCTGGAGCGAGTCTATTCGCCGAGAGGCACCCGAGGCGCTGGCTAAGGCAGCGCGGTACCTGCGAATGACCGACTCCCGAATCCGGTCGTCACTGGTACCCGACATTACGGTCTTCGACGCCGATTATCTGCTGGAGCGGGGGCTCGAAGTTGACGCCGATATGTATCGGCGCTACCTCAACCACAAGGCCGAGGAACGTCTCAGGAAAAGCAAGTCCCACAACCTGATCGTGTGCGCGTGGGGCGACTGGCACACCGAGCGGCCGGGAGTCATCTAGGTGGCCACGGCGGACGGGTGCCAACACTTCGTGACCAACGAGAGATATGCGGGCATCCCTGGCGGAGACCTCA
>JAJYJL010000115.1 GCA_021789565.1 Acidobacteriota bacterium | reverse complement strand
CCAAGTGAAGGCTGCGACATCGGAACTGAAATCCTCATTCGCAAAGCTCCGAACTCGAAAGTGAAGGCCGTATATCTGGCCCCGATTGGTTATGTCACGAGACCGAAAGAAGACAGGCGGGGCCAGTTTTACAGCCTCGCGGAAGTTCGTGGTAGCACAATCGGGATTTCGGCAATGCGGCTGAATTGCGATGTCATTCGCGACTATTTTTATGTCACGAGAACTTCCCGCCGCGGGCACGACCAACCCTCCTTCTATGAAGTCCTCAAAACGACTCCGAGTGCATCGCAGGCTGAATTACGGCTTGCTTACAAGCTTCGCGACTTGGAATTAAGGGCGGCACACGCGGACCCACGTGAACTCAAGGCGATCGAGCGAGCTTTTAATATGCTGGCCGTGCCAGAATTGCGCGCCTGTTACGATGCACTCTTGAATGACCCCGACGCGCCCACGGTGTTTCCTTACGGCGGATTCGGGTCACTGCTGGTTGAAGGTGAGCGGTCGCGCGATGGGAAAACGTTCTTTGTCAGGCGAATTCTTGCTTTCTTGCCCGACCTTTGCGAGCGCAGTTTTGACGCGCCGCTGCGCAAATTTCACTTCTCCACTGACCGCGCCATATCCCGTGACGCGAGACGCAGGCTTGAGCTCGTCGTGGACCAAGCGGCGATGCCGCTCGTGTGGGACCCCACCTGGAATCAATGGAAACATCTGCTCGATGCCACAGTGAGGGTTCGAGCAACGTTTCTCCAGACCGGCGTTTATCGCATGAAGGCTGGCAAATGGAGTCTTGCAACTTGGGAGAAGTCTCTGCCCAGCCGGGTCAAGGTAACGCTCCCGCCTGATATTAACGAGCGAATTCAGGTGGCGCGTCGCAGTCATCACATATTCGGCCAGCACGCCGACTTCTTCGCCGGCCTGCGCGCCAGGATCGAGCGGGAGCCGGTCGCAAAATCGGAGATCGAGCGGTTGTGCGGCGATGCGGGAATTCCTGGCGACTTCGACGTGGCGCAGATCACGTGGGAAGCAGACTACGACGCCTTTTATTACCGGGAGCTATTGAAGCGCGCGAGAACCATTTATTTCTTCCGAGACGAATTCATCTTTGAGCTTGAGCGAGTGATCGCGGCTGAAAGGCCAGCCTTGGGCCATGCCACCTATCTGTTCGCGAAACCCGCAAACATGGATGACTTTCTCCAGCCATATGCCGGGACCACCAAGCAAGCTATTCGCGCCAACCGGAATAACATCGCCGAGCATGTTGGATTCGTGGGCCGCATCAGTCACGGGATAAAGCCTCAAACCTGGTTGGAGAGCCTGAGAGTTTACCTGGGAGGGTCAGTCTAACTTTTCGTTACGGCAATTATCTGCCAAACTACAAGTTCAGTCCGAAGGACGAATTCCTTGCGCTGCCGAGCTTCCTGAGGAAGGGCATGACAGCATCATGGCTGACGTGTTTGTCCGGCTTCAAGAACGCGTCCATGACTTCTTTGTCAAGGGAAGGACTATCTGAGTCCGGGACTTTGCTGAGTGTTTTCAAGAGTGACGAGTCTATTCCTTCCACCATGAATTCGGCTGAAATGCTTTTGGGGTCTCGGCCCGTGGCGAAGAGCGCCAATCTAATCATGAGACCAATGACGTCCTGTCGCAGTCTTTCAATTTCCTTTCCGGCTGAACTTCCGGCCAGATCCTCATAGCATTGCTGGAGGTCCATCGTGGCGAGCGCGGCGCCGTCACCATTCCCGGCCAGAATCGCACTTTCAGCGAATTGGGAATATGCGGAAGCGCAGTCGTACAGGTTTTCGTATATTGTCCGGCGATTGGGTTCGTTTTTATCCTTTCCGATTGCGTCAACGAGAGCATCGAACGAAACCCCGATGGCGTCGAAGAAAATCAGCGGGTAAAACCGGGCACCGTTTCGGCTGTATTGCCACGAGAACGACATGAGCGTGTCGTACAGGATGTCGTACGGGGTCTCGAACGTGTCGTCGCGCATTAGAGGCTTTGTCTCGACGCCTTGCTTTGCCATGAGGCGTTCCATGAGCCAGCCTAGGCTTCTGAAAACCTCATCCATAATTGGGCGTTCGAAGTCGCCGTCCTGGTTCGAAAAGAGCCGCTCGCCAACACCCTTAATTGATCTGACAGGAAAGGCAAAGGCCGCAACGTCATTCGAGGCAAGTCTGTCCGCTTCAGTCTTCCAAAAGGCTACCAGTTTGATCGCTTGCGACTGGTTTTGCCCGTCCAAGGAACGGGATGCGAACTTGCCGGTCAGGTCATAAAGCCTCTGCGCAAACTCGGGTGCGTTTTCTTTCCTACATTCGCGAATCAGCAAGGAGACCCACCTCAGCAGGTACGCGACAAGATGGTCGGCGAGTTCGCTGTTGGGATCCCACTCGCTGCGGGGAAGGATCTCCACGAAGACGTCCTTCTCTTTTTCGTAGACACCGAGAAGCGCATCCAGGGCGTTCTCGAAGGGTACGTCGTCCCGGTAGCGGATGGCACGAATCGCGACTTCACCGATGAACTGAAAAGGATCGCTCCCGGTCTGTGCGTCCGCAATCAATCGGTCATGGAGTGTCTTCTCCTCCTCAATGACTGAATCGGCATCTTGGTCGTCGGGCGTGTCTTCGTCCTCGCTTCTGAGGATTGGCCTCACCATGAGCTTTAGATGAAATGGCTTCTGGAGCCCGTAATCTTTTATCAGATACTTGCGAATTTCCACGCCGGTGATGCTGTGAGATGCTCTCTTTATTAAGCCTGAGGGCTGAAGGGAAAGTATCTCCGCAATTGCGACCCATACGCTAAGCGTCGTGGACACGAAAGTGAGGATGAGGGCGGAGATGGCGAACCAGGGATTGAGGACATAATTCGCGGAACTGAAGTGGTAGAACCAGATGAAATGATGGTTCGGAAATGCGGTAAAAAGCGCTCCGGTCGCGGTAATTCCGAGCGACATGAGCGAAAGGATGCCGACGCCGACAAGTCGTTTACGGGGAGCCTTGGCGATGAAACGGTATAGCCGGTCCTGGTAGACTATCTGCAGGAAGAGGAATACGCCGGCGATCAGTATTCCCAAGACGGCAAATTCAACCGCAAAGAGGGAATTGTAGAAGCTGGCCGCATCGCTCATTTGCTCATCTTACCCTCTCTCCGATTTTATTCAATTCCGTCCGGCTGAAATGGGGCTCTTGTCGCTCTGTGAGCGGGTCGTAGGCTTCGGGGTGTCCGACCGTTCCGCGAGCCTAGGGACACACATCGTACAGTGGCCCATGACCTGGCCATACAGTTCGACTGTTCGCGAATGTGCAACCGACAATTGATGGCGGAGCCATTTAGTTCGCCCCTCGCAATTCTGAACTGCGCTTGGTTTGTCTTCTCATTCGCTTCCAGCACGCCGGATCAATCCTGATCGCCGAGGTCGCGCCGCTTGCCAGATTGATGAACCCGCCGTGATAGCTGATTTCCCCGTAGCGAAACAGCCGGCCCAGCAAAGCGAGCGCGTGCTGCGCGAGTGTCGAATTTACGAAGGCCGATTGGCGTTCAAGGGCCTCAAGAGCGCTGCAACTTGGTTCGTTGCTATCATCGAAGGCTGGGTCACAGATCTCAGGAAATAACTCGCTGGCTGTGCGCAGACGTAATTTCGATCTGCGATTGCGCTCGTTCAGAGGCTCGCCCAAAATAAACTGGCCGGTGTCTGAGCTATTGCCCAAATCCAATAGGTAGGAAGTCATACTCCAATTGCTCACGGCATCGCGAATCGCCGCCCTTGCTGCTCGCGTGTCAACGCAACCGATTACAATGTGAGCGCGGAGATCATCACCGGAATAATCCCGCGAGATGGACTCGCCCGGCTTTAAGTGAGCCGGGAGCGCTTCCCACTTCAGTCCCCAGAAGAGGTTTAGGCGGTTCACCAGAACGACCGCTTTGTTATGGCCGATCTCTGATCGCGCAAACGGTTGGCGAATACAGTTGAAGGGAGAGATTGCATCGCCATCCATCACGGTGACGTGCAAACCAGCAGGGTGGCCCCAAGCCACAAGGGATTGATGGAGGTAAGGAAGCCCCGCGACGACAGCGCTTCCCGTTCCGCCGCAACCCACGACCAGCACGCGTACCTGACGTTCGAGCAATTCGTGGTGGATGCGATGTATCTCCATGGCGATGTCCTCAACGGTCGGTTCCGTGGGCGACGAATTCCTCCAGCGTCTCGCCGGCATCGGTAAGATATCGGACTGGGAATGCCTTTTTGCCCGCAAGATTTCGCCAGAGACCAATAAACCCCTCGGGATGGCTTGTGAGCCGCACGGCGCCCGCTGCGTGAGTGAATTCGGACTGAAAGTAGCTGGACTGCCACTCCAGCATGGAGGACACGCCCGAACTATCCGGGACGCGCATTGTGCCGGGACAAACCAATCCCCGGCTGTCAGTGTTCCAATAAGGCGCGGTCTTTAGAGGGGACTGGCAAACTGGCCGCGAAGCGGTTGCGAGCGCCCGCACAAAGAGGTCTTTTCCTGCAACCTTGAAGATCAGCGCCGGATGGGGAAAGACGAGCCCGTTGAGCTTTCGCGCTTGCTCGTCTGTTCCGCCAAAGAACATGACACGGCACTGCGGACGCGACCACCAAACCAGCAAATCCGGCGTGCGCGCGAGAACCTTGTCGGGAAGAATCTCAGGTTTCACCCGAGCTCCCAGTCCCTCGGCAAGAGTGCGCACGAATGCCGTGGTTAAAGATTCACCGGCTGCAAGATATGGAGCGCCATCCTGGTTCTGTTCGACTTTGTGGAGGCTCGCGAAGGCGCCGTCACCGCCGCTCCGGTAAACGAGCACGGCTTCGCTGAGTTTGAATTCTCGGTTGGCTCCAATGTCAACGAAGGCTTTCATGTTTTTATCCTGAAACGACCCATTTGTCATTGCCCGGCATGAGGTCAATCAACCGGCTCGCGCAGGCAAGGGTTTCGCAAGCAACGCCGAATGCATGGAAGGCCGCGCCAACGCTCGCAGTGTTGGAGGGATCGAGCGGAATAATGATATTGGGCTCGGGAGTGACCTCCATCATGTACTCACTCTCTTCTTGGAAACATGCCTCGATCGCATCCCCCTCGGCGAAGATAGCCAGCAAGGAGGGCAAGGGTGGATTGCAATCCGAAAGTAGTTCGCCAACGTCATCGCCAAGCGTTGGTCGCTCCGCTTTGCGAGATACCTTGTTCAGATTCAATACCACTTCGACCAGCTTTGCTGCCGAAGGATCGCCGATCGTGTCCTTTAGACGAGTGATCTCGCCTTGTTTCAGTGGCGGCTGTTTCATGCACGGCGGAATCGAGCCTTGCACATCAGGCAGTTCGTACTGGTCGGCGTCCGGCTCGTTCGCAATCCAATCAAGCAAATTCTCTCTGCGTTCTTCGGCGTCACGATAATCGAAGACCCTGGTCCAGCGGTTCATGGCGGCAACAAAAAGATGGAAGAATGTTGCCGGTAGTTTGGGATGGCTTCCACCAAGCAGTTGCAATGTGGGGCCGAACATCACGCAGCCTGCCTCGGACGGTTCGACGGTTAGGAAAAGCCTCTGGGGATGGGCTTCACCTTCCTCCGCCCACGCCGAGGGAGACGAGCTGATTCTTGCTTCCAAAATGAAGCGGCGCCGGATGGCTTCGTCGCCGTGTGCCTCGATCCACCGCTCAAGCGTCAGCCCGATGAACGAGGACGGATCATGGTCGGCACGATCCCAGTCTTCGGAAATAGCGATGTTCAGGTCAACGAAAGACTTGGCCAGCAGCACTGCCAAAGTGTCATCAGCAACCAAACGATGAACCATCGGGATGCAATCGAGCCGGGGAAGTGCAAGTCCGCTTCCTTGTCCCATTAACTGACTGGCGGAAGCAAGCCGGGCGGCGCGTCGAGCGGAGTGCGGTTGTAGGCGCGCGCGCTCGAGTCCACCGCGGCCGCGAAGAGCACGGACGCACGCATGAGTTCCGGGCATCTGGCAAACCTCCCGACAAGCGTTTGGTAACGGGCATGGCGGCCCTGGCGAAGGTTTTCAAGCTCCGCCAAGACCGCCTGCTTCGTCGCCTCCTTTCGTTTGGCATTTCGGCTCATCGGGTCACCCCTTTGAACCAATGGCGCGCGAGAACCGATACACCAGCTTGTCCCCGACAACTTCCGGCCCAGTGACAGTCGCGGTTGAAATTTCGGGGTATTGCTGGCTGTAAAGGTTCCGAGTTTCCTCTGGCGAGAGGTCATTCGAAATCGCCGGAAGCCTCACGCCGTTAAATTCGTAGACTTTCTGAAGTACGCGGCTTTCCATCAGAGTGCGAGACCTCCCTTCGGTTGAGTTGAGGCTGGCTCGGACGATGCCGTTCCGAAAAGCCCCGGCGTGGCAGGCGATGCCGAAGCCGGCGTAGTTTCGGGCGGCGTTCCAGTTGCAGAAGACGCAAGTGAGCCAGGCTCAGTCGCCGCTGCGGTGGTTCCTTTGTCGAGCGGCTTGTGAGTTGCTTTCCTGCGCTCCTCGGCTTTCCGCTTCGCTTCCTCCTGCGCGGCCTTGGCGGCGGCCTCCATCGTGGCTTTCGCTTCGGCCAGAGTGCTGGCGGTTTGCTGGTGGGTTTGGACGTAACCGGCCAAGTGCTTCCCGAGTTCAGCATCGAGTTCCTCGGGCGAGCCGGTGTAGGTGAGTGGCGTAGTGAGAGCCGGATTCTCGTCGGCCTTTCCATGGGGGATGACATTGACGCGGAGCGTCTTGTCATCCACCTTGGCCACCGTGATGAGCACGGTGCGACCGGCAAGAAGCGGCATGAGTTCAACGAACACGTTGCCTCCTTTCGTGACGCGGCTTTAATACGCTTCAGCCGCCGTCTGCTTTGGTGTAAATTGTTCGGTTAGAGAAGTGGGAGCGTCGTATGCCATCTATTCATCAGCTATTTCCAAACGCAGAAGACCTTTTGGCTCTCGAGCCTGAAGAGGTGGCACTTGCCCTTTTACAGTCACTAGTGACTGGTTCGACAGGAGGTTCGTCCGCGCGCCCCATTAAGCGAGGAAACTTTTTCGTGCCCAGCGCTTCCCCTGTCAATGATTATCCGCCTGAGTACCGGCATAGAGTCTATGAGGTGCTCGCGGCCGCCTGGGCGTGGTTGGAACGAGAGGGGATGCTGCTCCCTGCACAAGGGAATCAAGACCCAGACTGGGTGATTGTAAGCCAACGCGGGCGCTCACTTACTTCGAAGGAAAACTTCGATGCCTACAGATATAGCCAACTTCTCCCACGCAGATTACTCCACCCGTCCATAGCTTCAAGTACATTCGCCTTATTTATCCGGGGCCATTATGACACCGTCGTCTTTGAGGCCTTCCGAGCTGTGGAAGTGGCAGTAAGGGCTGCGACAGGGCTGCCACCGGACCTCGTGGGCGTAACGTTAATGAGGAAAGCCTTTACAAAGGGAGTCGGTCCGCTGGCAGACACATCGTTGCTGGAAGCCGAACAGGAGGCGATGAGTAATCTGTTCGCAGGTGCAATGGGGCTTTTCAAGAATCCAACGAGTCACAGAATGGCGGCCGTCGACAGGCCAGAGGATGCGGTGGATTTGGTGATGTTCGCAAACTTCCTGCTACGCCTGGTTGACCAACGCGCTCAAGCACGGAGCCAGGCGGCCCCGCAGGCGTGACTCGAATGCCAGGTGCCATGGGGGAACCGGCAGTGGACGACGAACGCTTCAAATCATCAAGTGGACAACAAACAATCTTTGACCCACCCGAAGATTTATCAACTCCCGCCGATATGTGGGACCGCGATTTTGTCACGCGGTCTCTCGACGAACTTTTTGCCCTCGCCCGAAAGTATAATTCCAGCCAGGCATACTATGACCTCTTGAAATTCATAGCCCGATTTCGATTTTACTCACCTTTCAATGCGATGCTGGTTTACATTCAGATGCTTGGCGCAACTTTTGCGGCTCCCGCCTCCCGTTGGTTCCGCGAATATGGCCGACGAATTAAAGCGGAAGGGCGCCCCCTGGCCATCTTGCAGCCGATGGGACCGGTAATGTTCGTGTTTGATGTTTCGGAGACGGAGCCAGACCCTAGGTGCGAATCCGCATCCCTTCCTCCAGAAGTCGAGCATCCCTTTGAGGTTCTCCGTGGCAAGGTACATGGCGAACTTACTCGAACAATCGAAAACGCGAAAAGAGACGGTGTCTTCGTAACCGAACGCCAAGCCGGTTCGCAAAGTGCAGGACAGATCAGTGTCGCCAGACCAGGGAGGTATGTCGAATTCCAAATCAAGCAAGAGCCTAAACCGGAATTCGTCCGAGTACCGCTAAAATATGAATTGCTAATGAATGCGACACATTCGGCCGAATCTAGGTACGCGACACTCGTGCATGAACTGGGCCACTTGTATTGCGGTCACTTGGGCTCCCCGAATGACCGGTGGTGGCCGGACCGACGCGGGCTAGCGGACGCGGTATGTGAATTCGAGGCTGAGTCAATTTGTTACCTCGTTTGCAGCCGTCTGGGTATCGAAAACCCTTCGGATCAATATCTGGCGGGATATATTAGGCGGCAGCCTGAAACCCCACGGATCAGCTTCGAATGCGTAATGAAGGCAGCGGGCTTGGTCGAACGCATGGGTCGCGAGAAGCTCAAACGACGCAAGGAGCAGGAAGAGTAAGGGAACACGCTCCACACCGGAAGACGCTGGTTGAAGAGGCCCTGCCAGGAGAGTCCAATTGATCCGCATTCCGAGTGTCAGATGGACATTAGAAACGCTGTCGTAGAATTCGGCACGGAGGCCGTGCTTCGCTACAGGAAAATTTCTGGCGAGCCTGATAACAACGTCCCCGAGTACTTCCTCGGCTCCTGCATTGCTGAAAGGCTCTACGAGCGATTCCGATGCCGCACCCACCTCGAACACCTTTACACCGACATCGCACGCGACCTCGGCATCCCTGCCAGTGGGAATTTGACGAGAAGTATCGGCGGGTGGCGGGCCGACATTGCCCTTATGCAACCCGACCTTCCACCAGCACTTATCGAACTGAAGATTCTCGACGAGAGCCGCACCCTGGATGACGTCGGGAGTGACGCACGGAAACTTAGGAAGTTCGCCGAGATTTGTAACATCCGTGCATACGTCGGTGTACTCATATGCGAGACAAATCTTTCGCTTGAGGAACAGGTTGACAGAGTGGGGCAAACGCTGCAGCGAGAAGTTTACACAGGGAATATGCAGAGGTCGGGCGACGATCAGTGGCACTGGTGTTTCGGTTGCTGTGCACTGGTAGAAAGCGCGCGACGCGGCGCAGCCGAGACCGAAGAACGATTGTGCCGCGAATGCGGCAAGCCGCTCCCCGGCCTGCCTTACGCGCATCAATACTGCCCGGTCTGCCGCTCGCTCTATGCAACTGAGAAGCGCTCGTTAGACGCTCACCCCTTTCCGCCAAAAGGCAGGGATCGTACAGCCGAGCGACTGCGGGACGGGTTTGAAGCGATGAGAGACGACGATCCAGAGGACACCCCGGAAAGATAGGCCCCCAAAAGTATTTAATATGCACCCGGAATTCCGATGCTTACATCTATGCATTCTCATTGAACGGCGCGAGACGAACGGACTATGACGACACCTAGAATTACCATGTCGGGCGGGATTTCGTCATGAACCCCAAACGCGCGCTCGATGTGTCATTAGAATGTAAGCGTCTGGTTTTGGCTCTCTGGACGACTTTTAGAAAGACGGGGACTCTTCCAGGCGCACTACCCAATTAGGGATTGCGTGGACGAGCGCCCATGGCCTTTTGATCGAAAAATCTCGGGAAGTTTTCATCAAAAGGGTATCTGTTCCTCGTTCTCTTGGCTTCCCGACTCGTTGAATGGGTTGTCGGCTTCGTCAGCGGATTCTGTGGCCTTCGGTGGCTCTGCTGCCTTCGCGCCGTTTCCGTTCTTTGCTGGCCCGAGGAATCTTACGGTGTTGACGACCACCTCCGTCACTTCGTGCTTCTCGCGTTGGCGGTCTTCATAGGTCCGAAACTGAAGCCTTCCTTCGACGAACAGGTATTTACCCTTGGTGACATGCTCGCCGACAATCTCTGCCACGCGCCGCCACGCAACGCAGCGAATCCAGAGCGTATTGGATTTCTTCTCACCCTGGGCGTTCTTGAAGGTTTCGTTCACCGCCATCGAGAAATTGGCTACGGGCGTGCCGCCAGAAGTGAACTTCATTTCGCTGTCGCCGCCGGCGTAACCGATCAACATTACTTTGTTTAACATGGACATCTGAATTTGCACACAGGCCCCGAATTGCCAGCCTGGACGCAAGAACCTCCTTCTTTCTTGTATGAATCCTTTCGAGGTGCACAACGTTCATTCGAGGGTGATTCGAATTGTTTCTCCAAAAGGGGCGGTTCTGCGAGATTCAGTTACCCAGAGCACCGGGTAATCTGGGGTCTCTGGAAACGAATCACAGCAGAGGTCGGTGAGATAGATAAGGCAGGCAGGCGGGATATCTTTTTGGGTGACCCACTTGAATGCTGGACGGAAATCGGTGCCGCCACCGCCCCTTGGATCGAGCTTGACTGGCTCTGACGCTCGGAACTCTTGAACCGATTGAACCGCCGCGTCGCAACAAACCACGTGAATGGCCTCAGGTTGCGTCTCCTCGGAGATTGCAGAGATTTCAGCGGCAAATTGTTCAAGTTCTCGTTTTCCGATTGAGCCTGAAGTGTCCACCACGATCACAATCTCACCTAGGCCACGCCGCTCGACCGAGGGCAAATAGAGCCCCGAAGCGATATAGCGCCGATTGGGCGGCGTCCAGCGATAATCAGAGGGAGCTGTGGCGGCGATGAAATCACGCAGAATCGCGCGCCAGTCCTGCTTCGATTCGCGGCTTTCCGAAAGCGGCCTGTCAACTCCTCCCGGCTCATGCCCGCAGGCCTTGGCCGACCGGAGGGCCTGCTCCGCCGCGATGCTCCACTCGTGCTCTTGGCGAAGCTTCTCGGCTGGCGACGCGGGGTGGCCTTGATCATCCGTCGCATCCCATACTTCCCCGAATCCGCCGGGGGGCATGGATGCCGGGTCGGGGTTTCCGTTCGTTGTCTCGGGAGTCTGGTTTGCCCCTGGCTGGCAAGCGGCAGGAATGCTCGAATCCTGGATTCCGGAATCTTGCGGCGGCGGCCCGTTAAGCGTCGTGCCGCCACCGTTCGCTTGCCCGCCCGATTGCGTGGGCGCTGGGCTCCCTGAGCCTCTTCTCTGTAGCAACCAGGCGTAGATTTCCTCTGCGCTCAAGTTCGTGAAAGCGGGATCTATGAGTGCTCCAGCGGGGAGCGTAAAGCCGTTCTTGATCAGAATCGGGTTGATGGCCAAATCGGCGGCTTCATTCCAGAGCCCAGGGTCACGGTTGCCGCGGCGACAATGATGGCCCAATGCGCAATGCAAAACTTCGTGGGCCAGCGTCGCTTCGAGCTCTGCCGGCTTCAGTTGATCCACGAACGCAGGGTTATAGACGATCCGCGAGCCGTCCGTCGCCATCGTCGGCGACAAACCCCGCAGGAGTTTCAATCTCAAGCTCAACGTTCCGAAAAAAGGCTGGTCCAAGACAAGCCTCGTGCGCGCGCGAGTCAGCCTCTCTTCCGTGGTCGTCTGGCAAAATTTCACGTCACCCTCCCTTCAATAGGCGCAGGGACCGAGTAGCCAGCAAGAAATGGAGCCATCTTTGCCGCAATCGCCGACGCAGCCTTGGCGGTTTCGCTCCGAACCAACTCCGACTCCCGCAGTTCTTTCGGATCAACAAGCAGGGATGCCCGCACTTGTA
>JAJYJL010000114.1 GCA_021789565.1 Acidobacteriota bacterium | reverse complement strand
CGAGAAATAGCTGAGAGCTGTTGAGCAAGACTCTTTGCCCGCGCAGCAACGCAAGAGAAATCAGCGCAGGACTTTCCTCATTTTTTTACGCGGGTGGCGCTTGCCTTGCAGGGTCTGCGATCCCGCGAAGCGGGATGTTTCTGTCTGGGTCCATGGCATCCGGCCCATAGCGATGATCGCCGCGTCCTGCAAAGCAGAATGGCCAGCTTCACGATGGGCGCGTGCTGAAAAAAATGCTTCGGGCGTGACATCCCCCATTCTAACCCCACTCAGCTTCGCTGAACGCAGACACTAAACACCAATGTCTGCGGCAGCCGCCCGTGGTACGATAATCGC
Source organism: Acidobacteriota bacterium (assembly GCA_021789565.1). The sequence goes on along the minus strand of JAJYJL010000114.1, from coordinate 11,459 downwards.
TTCATGAACATGCAGCATTGAAGGAGGAAAGTGTGAGAGAACATGCAGACCATCACGACGCTGAATTGCTGCTGAGGCTTTATGACTTGCGCCGCGAAGAGAAATTGCGCCGGGCGCGGGCGTGGTTCGCGCTGGAGTTCCAGGCGAAGTCCACGGATGAATATCAGAAACTGTATCCCCCGGGTTCGGAGGAGGACGCCTTTTTCCGCATGGTGGTGACCTATTGGGAAATGGTTGGATCCATCGTCAACAGCGGCCTGATCAAGCAGGATTTCTTTTTCCAGAATACGGGCGAATTTTTTGGCGTCTGGGAAAGAATTAAGGATTTGATTCCGGAAGTCCGCGAGGCCTACAAAAATCCCCACCTGTGGGAAAACCTGGAACTGATGGCCAAAGCGTACGAGGCGTGGATGGCCAAACGCGCTCCGGACGCCCTTGCAGCTTTTCGCCAGCGGATCCAGGCGGTCCATAAGAAATAGACCCCTGCGCGCCTGCAGCCCCTGCCGCTAGCGGGCGGCTCACCGCGACGGAATTTTCAGCGGCTAAAGCCGCGTGCTTCGAACTGCCCGGGTGGCACGACTAAAGTCGTGCCCTTTCACAAAGCGGCTATTGTGAAGCCACCATCATCAATGCACGGCGTTGTCGGCAGGACTGAAGTCGTGCCCTTTCACAAAGCGGCTATTGTAAAGCCACCATCATCAATGCACGGCGTTGTCGGCAGGACTGAAGTCGTGCCCTGTCACAAAGCGGCTATTGTGAAGCCACCATCATCAATGCACGGCGGTGTCGGCAGGACTGAAGTCGTGCCCTCGCACAAAAAGGGACTTCAAAATATCGCAACGCCGGGAAGCCGGTTGACTTTTGCCGCCCGGCGGTATATTCCTAAAGCGGTATCCAGCGAGATTGAGTGAAGGACCCTGGGCAGACTTCCCCACGATCGGAGGGCGCCGTCGTGAAAACCCGAATCAAGGTCAACGGCAACTGGCGTGAAGACGATGTTGAGCCGCGCCTGCTGCTGGTGCACTACCTGCGCGAGCTTGCGGGACTGACGGGAACCCACATTGGCTGCGAAACATCCTTGTGCGGCGCCTGCACCGTGCTGCTGAACGGCGAGGCGGCAAAATCCTGCACCCTCTTCGCCGTCCAGGCCGATGGCGCGGAAGTCACCACCATCGAAGGCCTCGGGTCCGATGGCAATCTCCACCCTTTACAACAGGGCTTCTGGGAAGAGCACGGCCTGCAGTGCGGTTTCTGCACGCCGGGCATGATCATCACAGCCCAGCAGTTGCTCGCCCGCAATCCCCATCCCACGCGGGAAGAAATCCGGCGCGCCCTGGATGGCAATCTTTGCCGCTGCACGGGCTACCAGCACATCGTCAAAGCCATTGAGTGGGCCGTGGAGCATTCCGGCCACCAGCAGGAAAGCCCAGCCGCCCGCCCAGAAGCCACAACCTGACCGAGGCAGCGCTCAAGAGGTGAAGGATGGCCACCAAACTTCTGGGAGAACGGACCAAGCGGAAGGAAGACCCGCGGCTGATTCAGGGCCGCGGACATTACGTGGACGACATCAGGCTGGGCGGCATGCTGCACATGGCTTTTGCCCGCAGCCCCTACGGCCACGCCCGCATCACCTCCATCAACACTGAAGCCGCCCGCAGCGCTCCGGGAGTCGTGGCGGTCCTGACCAGCGGCGACCTGAAAGGCAGGCTGGGACAGGTGCCCTGCGCCGCGGGCATGAAGGGCCTGAAAGTTCCGGAACATCCCTGCCTGGCGGTTGAACGGGTGCGCTACGTTGGCGAGCCGGTGGCGGCCGTGGTGGCCACCGATCGCTACCTGGCAACCGACGCCGCCGCCCTGGTGGAAGTGGAATACGACATGCTGCCGGCCGTGACCAGTATGGACAAGGCGCTGGAGAGCAATTCCCCCCTGGTCCACGAAAAGTTTGGCGACAACATCGCCTTCAAGGACAACCTGGAGGGCGGCGACTGGAAAACGGTGGAATCCGACCCGAGCGTCAAAGTGATCAAGCAGCGCCTGATCAATCAGCGGCTAGGCCCCGTGGCCATGGAGACCCGCGGCGTCGTCGCAAGCTATTCTCCGGGCGAAGACACCCTGACGGTGTGGTCGTCCACCCAGATTCCGCACCTCCTGAAGACCCAGCTTTCATTGATGACCAGGATCGACGAGCCGCGCTGCCGGGTGATCGCTCCGGAAGTGGGCGGCGCGTTCGGCTCCAAGCTCAACGTGTATGGGGAAGAAGGCGTGGCCTGCTTTGCCTCAAAGCTGCTGGGCAAGCCGGTGAAGTGGATTGAAGGGCGGCGCGAGAACCTGGCCGGGACCATCCACGGCCGCGACCAGATCAACGACCTTGAAGTTTATTTCAAGCCCGACGGCAAAGTGGTTGGATTGAAGTGCCGGGTGCTGGCAGATATGGGCGCTTATTTCCAACTGCTCACCCCGGCCATTCCGACCTCCACGCCGCTGATGATTCTGGGCTGCTATGACATCCCCTGCGTGTCCGTTGAGACCATCGGGGTCTTCACCCACAAGATGGCCACGGACGCCTACCGTGGCGCGGGCCGTCCCGAAGCCACCTACATCATCGAGCGCGCCATGAACATGGTGGCCCATGAACTGAAGATGGATCCCGTGGACGTGCGGACAAAGAACTTCCCTGCCCCCGGCAAAGACATCACCATGGCCACGGGAGTCAGCTACGACACGGCCAATTACCAGAAGACCTTAAAGAAAGTATTGAAGATTTCCCGCTATCCTCAACTACGCAAAGAACAACAACGCCTTCGCAAGAAGGGCAAACTGCTGGGCATCGGACTTTCCACGTACGTCGAAATCTGCGCCATGGGGCCCTCCAGCCGCATGCCCGCAGGCGGATGGGAAAGCGGCACGGTCCGCGTGGAGCCCACGGGAAGCGTCACGGTGCTGAGCGGCGCATCGCCGCACGGCCAGGGTGAGCAGACCAGCTTTGCCCAGATTGTCGCGCAGGAACTGGCCATCCCCTTCGATGACGTGACAGTGTTCCACGGTGACACGGCGCAGGTTCCCATGGGCATTGGAACGTTTGGAAGCCGCGCCACGGCCGTGGGCGGAACGGCTATCTACGTTGCCGCCCAGCGCATCAGGAAGAAAATGGCCCGCATCGCCGCCCACAAGCTGGAAGTGAAACCCGGCGATGTGGTGTTTGACGGCGGAAAGATTCAGCTCAAAGACGGGTCAAAATCCGTGACCTTCAAGGAAGCGGCCGAAGAGGCCTACATGGCGCGGGAACTGCCTCCCGGCATGGAGCCTGGCCTCTCAGAGACCTACGTTTTTGAACCTCCGAACTTTACCTACCCGTTTGGCGCGCACGTTGCCGTGACCGAGGTGGATGAAGACACCGGCGAAGTCAGGCTGCGCAATTATTTCGCCGTTGATGACTGCGGGCGCATTCTGAATCCCCTGCTGGTTGACGGGCAGGTTCACGGCGGCATCGCCCAGGGCGCGGGGCAGGCCCTTGTCGAAAACCTGGTCTACGACGAAAACGCGCAACTGCTGACCGGCTCGCTGATGGATTATGCCGTGCCCAGGGCGTCTCTGTTCCCCTGGCTCGAAACCGCCAACACGGAAACCCGGACGCCGGTGAATCCGCTGGGAGTGAAGGGCGTGGGCGAGGCCGGGACCATCGGTTCAACCCCGGCCATCGTGAACGCCGTGGCCGACGCGCTGGGAGTCCGCCACATCGACATGCCGCTGAAGCCGGAGACGGTGTGGAACGTCCTGAAAGAAGCGGCGGCAGGAGGCAAGGCATCATGATTCCTGAGCCCTTTGAATATCACGTTCCCAAAACTCTGGAAGAAGCCGCGCAGCTCGTGGCGCAGTTTGGCGAGGACGGCAAGGTGCTGGCCGGCGGCCACAGCCTGGTGCCGATGATGAAGCTTCACCTGGCTTCGCCGCGGCACCGGGTGGACATCGCGCGGGTCGACGGGCTACGGTACATCAACGAGAAAGACGGCCGCATTGAGATTGGGGCGCTCACGACCCATTACCGCATTGAATCCTCCAGCCTGCTGAAAGAGAAATGCCCCCTGCTGCCGCTGACGGCGCAGGAAATCGGCGATGTGCAGGTGCGCAACAAGGGAACGCTGGGCGGAAGCCTGGTCCATGCCGACCCGGCCGCCGACTGGCCGGCCGCAGCCGTGGCGCTGGGCGCGGAACTGAAAGCCGTCAGCGCCAACGGCGAGCGATGGATCCCCGCTTCAGAATTTTTTGTCGACTTGATGATGACCTCGCTGGCTCCGGGCGAGATTGTGACCGCCATCCGCTTCCCCGTGCTGCCCGCGCGCTCCGGCGATGCCTACGCCAAACATCATCACCCTGCATCGGGGTTCGCCGTAGTGGGCGTGGCCGCCCGTGTGACCCTGGATGAAAAGGGCCATGTGGAATCGGCGCGGGTGGGAGTCACCGGCATTGCGGCGACCGCATATCGCGCGGTTGAGGTGGAGAAGGCCGTCACGGGTAACGCGCCCACCGCAAAAAATCTCCGGCAGGCGGCAAGCCATGCCGCCGACGGCATTGCAGCCAACGGCGATCTTTACGCCTCGGCCGAATTCAGGGTCCACCTTGCCACGGTCTATACTGAAAGGGCGCTGGCTGCGGCAACCGCAAGCGCCAAAGAGCACTGATTGAGGAAAGGGAGCCGTAGCACAGACTATGGCGGCACCAACTTGGTAGCGCCGGAATCTTGCCGGCCTGAGGAATGCCGCGGTGGCGCTACATGAAGATTGAAGGTTCATACAAAATCCCTGCCGCACCCCAGGTTGTCTACCAGCATCTGCTCGACCCCGAAGCGCTGGCCAAGGCGCTTCCCGGCTGTGAGAAGCTTGCGCCCAACCCCGATGGCAGCTATCAGGCCGCAATGAAAGTCGGCGTTGCCGCGGTCAAGGGAACATACGAGGGGAGAGTGGAAATCCTGGACCAGAAGCCGCCTGAGCGGTTCCGCATGAGGGTGAACGTCCGTGGCAAAGGCGGTTTCCTCCAGGGAGAAGGAGAAATCGTCCTTTCCGCGTCAGGGGATGAGACCACGGTCAGCTACTCGGGCGAGACGCAGGTGGGTGGCTTGATCGCCGCTGTGGGGCAGCGCATGATCCAGGCCGCCAGCCGGCAGACTGTCAGTCAATTCTTCCAGGCCTTCGCAAAACAGATTCAAGCAGCTTCGTAGGCAGGAAGTTGGACCGCCCGCCACAGTTCCATCAGGACGCAGCGCACCCCTTTGATTTCCCACCTATTGCAGTTTCCAGCCCACCACCTCCCTGCCAACCGCAGGGGAGTATAATGGAATTAGAAGAGGGCCGCGATACCGTCATCGGGAGACCTCCATAGCGATGAAAACACTGCGCGACATACTGGAAGAATCGGTCCGGGAGGGCGACCTCTACGAGAAAATGGACCGTGGCTTCGTGCGCTGCGTTGCCTGCGGGCACGCCTGCCCGATACCCGACGGCCAGGTGGGCGTCTGCAAGGTGCGCTCGAACCGCGGCGGAAAGCTTTACGTGCCGTGGGGCTATGTGGGCGGGGTGCAGTGCGATCCCATCGAGAAAAAGCCCTTTTACCACGCCTATCCGGGAGCGCTGGCCTACAGCTTTGGCATGCTGGGGTGCGACCTGCATTGCTCCTACTGCCAGAACTGGGTCACTTCGCAGGCGCTTCGCGATCCTCAAGCCGTCTCTGCGCCGCTGCGGGCCACGCCGGAATTGCTGGTGGAAGACGCCGTCCAGCAGGGCGCCAGGGTGATGGTCAGCACCTACAACGAGCCCCTCATCACCAGCGAGTGGGCCGTGGCCGTCTTCAGGCAGGCGCGCGCCGCGGGACTGAAAACCGGGTATGTCTCAAACGGCAACGGCACTCCGCAGGTGATGGAATACCTGCGGCCGTGGATCGACTTGTACAAGATCGACCTGAAGAGTTTTGACGACCGGCATTACCGCCAGCTCGGCGGACGATTGCAGCCCATCCTCGACACCATTCGCCGGACCCATGAGATGGGTTTCTGGGTGGAGATCGTGACCCTGCTGATCAAGGGCTTTAACGATTCCGATGATGAGTTGAAACACCTGGCGGAATTTATTGCCGGCGTTTCCCCCGATATCCCCTGGCACGTGACGGCTTTCCACAAGGATTACAAGATGACCGACCCCGCGGATACCACGCCGGAGATGCTGAAGCGGGCGGTCGGCATCGGCAGGGCGGCAGGTCTCAATTTTGTGTACGCGGGCAATATGCCGGGCCGGGTTGGCGACCTGGAAAACACGCATTGCCCCGGCTGCGGCGAGACGCTCATCGAACGCTACGGCTACCACATCGCAAAATATCGGATTACCGCTGAAGGCTGTTGTCCATCCTGCCACGCCTCCATTCCCGGCCGCTGGGCTGGCAGGTTTGAAGGCCAGATTGCCAGCTCGCCTTATTTGCCCTCCTTCCGCCGGCGCGGCGCGCAATTGACCACGCTGGATTGAACTCAGCCGCTCGCAGGCATGATCACACAATTTTCGTTTTGAGCCCCCGAAGGGGGGCTTGCCGGGACCGCGCGTTAACATGGTTCCCACGGCCCACGCCGTGGGCTAAATTCTTTCGGCCCACCGGGCCTAAGAAGGCGGCAGGCAGGTCGAGAGGGATTTCAGACTCCAAACTCAGGATTCAAGATTGCAAAACGACCCCTCACCCGCCGTCGTACCTCCGCTACCATCTCCCCATGGGAGAGGGCTTCGGCTTTCTGGTCGCGACACGGTGCGGCATTGCTGACGCCGTGCCCCTTCTCCCCTTTCACGGCAGCATCCGCCAGTTCATGAATAGTTCGGCTCAGTGCAGGTGGAAGAAAAAGTATCCCGGGCCGACGCGCATGCTGTGAATGATCCACGGAGGAGAGAGCGCCCCGATCAGAAATCCGGCCACGGCCTGCACAAACGCCAGCGGCCAGATGTTGGGATGGCGGGCAAAGATTTCCGCAAAGACGAATCCTCCCGCAAAAGTTGCCGCCATGAGAACGGGATTCGGAATGTGCGCGCCCGCAAACAGCAGCCCGATGGCAAACGAACGCAGATGCGGAGATCGCATCACCCTCATCAATCGCCGGTGGAAGTAGGATTGCGTGAGGTATTGCTGGAAGGAGCACCAGACAAGATAACCGCCAAACGTCAGCCAGGCGCGCGGAGCAGCAAGCCGGGCGACGCTGTCATGCGCCCATAAGCCGTAAAAGACGCCCGCAACCACGACGATCGCGAGCACGGGAAGGCTGGCGCGGAAGCAGGGCCGGAACTCCCGGCCCGTCAGCCCCATTCCCTGCAGCGTGTCGCCATAAAACCACTGGCTGAGGAGAACGGCGGCCAGCAGCGGAAGCCAGAGAAAAGGGTGCGCCTCCTGCCAGCGCCAGATGTAAAGCAGAATGGCCGCGTAAACAGCCAGGACCTCGATTGCGGTGGTCCACGGACTGATGGCCCGGGGCGCAACAGAAGTTTCTTAAGCAACCGCGCGACTTGCCACAGGCATCGATCCCCCGTTCCTATTTTACGGCACGCTCGGGAGTCGCAGGCAAAATCAAAAGCAGCTACGCGCCGGCAAGCATTTGCCGGACCAGCGCCAACGATTCTTCCCTGGACATTTCGGCTGGCGCAAACAATTCGTCCCATTCAACGTCGGGGAATCCCATGCGAGTCAGTCTTGCAGGAAGCCACTGGCGGAGGAGGTGCGGATCGCGTGATGGGAAAGCCTCAATGGCCTGGAAGATTGCCCGGTGCAGGGTGCTCTGCCACTGGTAGCCACTGAGCAGCGGAACGAGGGCATCCCGCAGGCCGCCCTCTGAAGTCGCAGCGCACAGCAGGCGCAGGGCGAGCTTTTCGAGATGAAGATCGGCTCCCATAGGCCCGCAGGGTCAGGCTGCCGCCTTCTCGCCGGCTTCCCCGGACGGCTCTGCCGGGGCGCGGGTGCTGGCAAAAAATGACCACTCGCTGCCCCAGGTGGCGACCCGGAACCAGTAGCGGCCGAACATCACCAACTGCTGCCCGATGAAGAGCAGCCCGAGCACCAGCAAGGCCCCATCGGAAGATCCTCCGCTGTCGGCTAGAGCTGTATGAATCATGTGCCAGGGCGTCACCAGGCGATAGGTCCCCAGCAGAGCAAGCCCGCACAGTGAGGGAACGGCGTAAACAACAATGGCCCTGGGCAGGCGGCCGATGCAGAATCCCAGCGACGCCAGGAACGCTTGCACAAATCCCGATCCTTCGCCAAAAACGATCCTGACCCGGGCAAACTCAATGACCAGATTGACAAACGCCAGCGACAGCAGGACCAGAAGGCCGACTGCGAGATGGACCACGTATGCCGACCGGTCATTCATCCAGTAGAGGGTCGCATGGGCAACAAATCCGCCCAGGCCGCTGTACAAATAACGGAAGACCGCCCAGTAGGCCACCAGGGCAATCAGCATCAGCCAGAGCATGCGCCAGGCGTAGCGGCCGCAGTCACGGAAGAACGCACCCAGCCGGAAGCGCTCCTGCCGGCGCTGGAAGCGCGCCAGAATTCCGCCCGCCAGAACGGCGTTCACCGGCAGCGCCATCAGCCCCATGACCATGATGAATTGCGCGTAATGTTCGAGCGCGCCGCGATTGTTGAAGGAAAAATCCGTCAACCAGTCAACGGAAAAACCCGTCAGCAGTGTGCGGCCCATCAGGCTGTGGGAAGTAAAGTTGAGCATTCCATGGTAAATCGGCAATGCGGCAACGGCAGCCAGCAGCATGTTGGCTGCAAAAAGCACCCACACCGCCGGCCACGTCCGCCGCGCAAGCCTGAGTCCCTGGCGAATGGCCGTCCTGGCGCTTACCATGCGCACTCCAATTTTGGGGCAGGTTTCAAATCACGCCTCATAACAATGCCGCCATCCATGGCCACTGTAGCCGCTAGCTGAAAAATCCCGCTGCAAAAAACAGGTTTTCGATCCAGAAAATCCATCGCACATACCATTTTGCAGCAAACAATTTGTGCGCCTTCACGGTGCGGCTGTTGTTGGTGTAATTGGCATCGACCACAAGCTTGCGCGAGGGGTCCACCACGGCCGACACGACCTTGTGCGTTCCGCTGTAAGTGAACCGTGCCCAGCGGTATTTGCCATCCCAGTGCTCATGCGCCACCCTGCCGTTATCAAAAGTTACATCAACGTCCACCGGCGCAGACGCCCCGCCCAGTCGCTGCACGATAACGGTTGAGCGATATTGCTTCTGCTTGCTTTCCTGGTATTCCCTCAGAGCGTTCTTCCGGGAATAGTAGGCCTTCTTCCCGCCCTCATCGTAGATCCCGGTTCGGCCGTACGAGGGGTCGTTCCAGATGCCGGCGACCTCATAATCAGCCAGATCGGAATTGTAGAAAAATTGCTGGAAAAACCAGTCCATGTTCCGGCCGGAAACCTGATTGACCACATCGATGAAGTCGCGCGTGGCGGGATGCCGGTAGCGCCACTGCTGCTGATAGGTCCTCATGACCCGGGCCATAACCGTGGGCCCGAGATATTGCTCGAGGGTGTCGAGGTCCAGCGCCGGCCGGGAATAGGAATTCACCACATAGCTCATCCGGGTCCGGTACTGCCAGCCGTTGCGCACCAGGCTGTCGTCGGTGGCATGCTGAAGGTAGGCGCCGCGGCCGGAGGTATCTTCCGGCAACCTGACGCAGGAAAAATAAGGCCCGACAGGAACAGATCCCACACCCGCAAAAGGAAAGCCGGGAAGCGGTACCCGCAGCCAGGTGAAAGCCTGAAACGGAATGCCCAGGAAGTGCAGATAGGAGCAGGGATTGCCGTAGGCCGCTTCCAAAACTTTGGCTGTCGAGTAGGTTACAAATCCCTCGTCGAGCCACGGCTCTTCAAACTCGTTGTTGCCCACCAGCCCGTACCAGAACTGGTGGCCAAACTCGTGAATGGTCACTCCCTCCGGCTCGAACTCGTGCTTGCCCGGCCAGAAATAGGCGCCTGCAACAAACAGGGTGGGATACTCCATTCCCGAGGTATAGGAATTGCGCGGCGGGTCGACAACCGTCAACGTGTCATACGGATAGGCGCCATACCACAGTCCGTAATACTTGAGCCCGTTGAAGGCGGCGCGAAAATAACGGTCTACGAGATTGCGATGGCCCGGCTGCAGCAGAAGAGTGACCGACACGTTGCGCAGCGCCATATCGGATGCGGGCAGGCCCAGGATTTCGCTCCACTTCGTAAGCAGGTCGCCGCGGACTTCCTGCCCCCAGTCGAAAGTGCGCGTGATCTTGATGAAATCCGGACTGGCCGTCCAGGCAAAGTCGTGGACATCCTGTTGGTAGAAATTGTAGGTGGTGGTGCCGCCGGTATTTTTCTGTGCCGATCGCTGGAAGCCTGTGGCGCCGACGATATAACTGGAAGGAACGGTAAGATCAACGTCGTAGGTTCCATAGTCGGCGTAAAATTCCGTGTAGCGGTGAAACTGATGGCAATTCCATCCGCCGGTTGTGCGGCCGCGCTCGCCCGGCCCTTCGTACACGCCAATCTTGGGAAACCACTGCGCAACCATAAAATAGTTGCCGTCGTAACCTGTCCGGGCGAAGGCGCGCGGGAGTTTTGAGGTGAAATCGACAGAGAGCTGGATGGTCCCTTTGGGAGGTATCGGCTGCGGGAGCACGATGCGGACGACCGTCTGGTCGTCGGCATTGTTGTCATCCGGGTGCGCATAGGTGATGAGCGGAGTCAGGTCCGCGCCGTTGAGGATTTGAATCCTGTCAATCTGTTCCCAACCCCATTTGTCTTTGCCCGGAATGGTGAGCCAGTCGGTGAGCGAGTCATGCCCCCGGGCGATGGGGTCGCGGCGCATGAAGGTGCTGTCGAGGTTTTTGAAGGCGTTGAGATAAAGATGGAAATAAAGATCAGGGATCGTGTCGTCGGTGTGGTTCCACCAGGTCAGGACGTAATGCCCCTTGATCGTCTTCGTGTCAGAGTCCAGGGTTGCCGATATTTTATATTGAACGATGGGATGTTGGATATGCGACTGATAGGTTTGGGCCGAAAGCGGCGGGGCGGCTCCCGCTACACCTGCAATCAGGCTGCACAACAGCAAGACGCAGAACGCGCGCATCGAATCCGCCTCACGGATGGTTTGACCAGGATTGGTTGATACAGGTCCCTGCCAGATGGCTGGAGGGACGGGCGCTATTCTATCAAAACCAGGCAGGCAAGAGCGAAACATTCCCTCAGCCCGCATCCCTTTGATATCTCAGAAAGCCACCAACGGACAGGCGGCTTGTGGTATCCAATAGATTTGTGCATTGGGGCCGGCAAGCGCCGGCTATGCAGGATGGAACGCGCGCAGCTATACTGAAAGTTTTGTGCCCGCTAAGTCATTGCGCACAAAACTCAAGCAGGCCCGGCTGAGGGACCTGCCAGAGAAACCCAACGC
>JAJYJL010000113.1 GCA_021789565.1 Acidobacteriota bacterium | reverse complement strand
ACAGATGTGGCCCAAAGGGTATTTTTCTAATCCAGCAACAATGTCCGGCAACGGTTGTCCAAAACTCTCTGGTCTGCGTCCGCAAGGGCAGCACACACATTATCCGGGCGCTTGAACTACCCGCAGTCGGCAGGTCCGTTACGTTTGCGATTCCGATTGCGAGTGACCACACGAGCCCCCCTAAAAATAAAGGGGAGCCCTATTCTGGCGGTGTGATCGTTTGATTCAGCACACAATCGCCATTGAAATCCCCCCTGTCCATGGACGGTCCTGTTCATTTGCCGACACGGGGGTAGACGGGGACGAACTCAGGCTACGGTTTCACCGTGGGCACTTGTTCGTCCCCGTCGTCGGTTAGAGCTGCCATGCACTGATCTCGCAAAAGTTTCCGGCAGGCATGGCGTCAGCAAAAGCCGGAATGACCGAATCTGGCGGACCTCTGCGTGCCCGGGGGCCGTTGCCTCCATTGATTCCTGCCTTGCCGAATTGCTAATCCAGTCGAAAAACCACTGTGATTGTCGTCGCGACCTCAACCGGAACGCCGTTAAGGAGAGTGGGTTGATATCGCCACTGGCGGACGGCATCCATAGCCGCTTTAGTCAGGGCAGGATCGGCATTATTGTAGGGCCCAACAGATAGAATCTGGCCGCTTGTTCCAATGATGGCGCGAAGGATGACGGTGCCTTCAGTTCCCTGCTTCTCGGCGCTGGCCGGGTATGCCGGGTTAGCAATCTTAACCAGTTTCGCTGCTTGCACCATACCGCCCACGCGGATGCGTCGGGGCGCATGCTGGGGAACGGCCGGGGCTTGAACGGGTCGATGTCCGCGCACGACGACTTCTTCCGAGACCCATCCGAGGTTTAGGGTGTAATTCTGATGAAGATCCCTCGAAGGACCTAACTCAAACTCCCCAGTCTGCGCACGGGCAAATCCCGGCTTGGCGAATTCGAGGCGATAGCGCCCCACGGGCATCACCGGAAAACTGAAAGTTCCATCCTCCCCCGTGTGCGAGGCAATTCTGGTCTGTGTCTTTGAGTTAATGAGGACAACGCCCGCGCCGGGAATTACGGCCCCGCTGGGGTCGTGAATTGTCCCTGAAATACTTCCCGCGGCACCTTCTGACGTCGCGCGGATTGCTGCCGCGGGAAGAAGCAGCGCCGTGGTGAGAACCACGGCAACCAGGACGCGGCTTGCAGTGAGGGGTTTGTGATTCATTTTGGGATCCAACAATGCTTTCATACGAACCTCCAGTAGAGAGGGTTGGGCAATGGCAATACTGGTTGACCATGAAGGGTTGAGCTTCCGCAGGCTGCGGCCCATCTTCACCAGGAATTCCGCGTAGTCCGACGCAGGGTGGCCGAGATTCAGCACTATGTCGTCACACGCTTGCTCGCGCTCCTTGCGCATTTGGAATGCTGCAAACCAGACAAACGGATGAAACCATAACAGCGCGCAGGCAATCTGGGCTGGTATCTGCGTCAGGCAGTCGTAGCGGCTCACATGTGCAAGTTCGTGCGCAAGCACGAATTCAAGCTGCTCTCGCGGCCACTGTTGGGCTTCTTCCGGCAGAAAAATTGATGGACGAAAAACGCCTCGTGTAAATGGGACGCCAATTTCAGGACTGACCCGGAGCGCAACAGCGCGAGAAACGCGAAGACGCCGTCTTACATCCTCCAGAATCGAATTCGCGAAGTCTGTTCGTAAGGGCTGTGAGCGGCCGGCAATTCTCCTCACCCGAATCTCACCTACAGTCATCCGTGCAACAAAAAGAGCGGACCCAATCGCCCATGAAAGCAGGATCCACCCAGCCCATTGCTGGCTTGACCGCACCGGGACTTCGGACAACGGGACCAACTGTGCGTTCAAATCGCCTGCCTTGAAGTCTTCCTTCGCTTCTCTTTGCCCAGTCGACGTTGCAGATTGAAATGAGCCAAAGATCGGCACATTCCAGGCGGGAAGAATCAGACCAAACACAGGCAAGGCCAGCAACGCACTCAACGCAAGAGTCCAGACAAGATGGCGACTCGCCGCCGAAGCGCGCCGCAACACAAGGACCATCCCCACCGCAAAAAGCAGCAGGATGGTCGCTTTGGCAAAGACTTCCAGAAGGGTTGTAAAACCGTGCCCCCAGCCGGTTTCGAAAAGTTGTGACACCTGCACTATAATCCCAATAACACCGGTCATGAGGCGCCCCCTTTCCTGGCCTGTTCGATCAACTCTGAAATGCGATCGAGATCTTCGTCTGAGACGCGCGCGGTCGAAGAATCCAGCAACGCCGCCACGGCCTGGGCAGCCGAGCCGTCAAAGAACGTGTCCACCACGTGACGCAGTGCTCTGCGCCGCACCCGCCCACGGGGCGCAGTGGGAAAGTAAACGTAACGGAGGTCCCTTTCTTCATGCCGGATGTACCCCTTCTCTTCCAGAATGCGGAGATGCGCGCGGACAGCCGAATAGCTAGGAGCGTTGGGAAGGGATTCCCGGATTTCGGCCGCCGAGGCCCGCAGGCGCTGATAAAGAACATCCATGATTTGTCTTTCGCGCCGGCTGAGTTTGTGATCGTCGTGGTCCTTCACAAGCCCTCCATATGCTATTTTCTTAGCACAGTGCTAAAATATTAGCATTTCCGGCGAATGTCAAGCGCTTTTTTCAGAAGGTCGCCGGCACGTGAAGACAGTAACAAAGGCGGGCTGGACACCCTTCATCCCGTGGATGTGGGTAAGGTTGGTCAGTGGGTGGTGAGATGCGGACCCGTGCTTTCAGGAGGGAAGGAAACGGAGGGCCCTGCAGACTCCTCAAAAACCTCTGCGGTGAAAGCCTCAATCCGGGCGCCCTTCTTCCAGGCGTCTGTGGGAAGCCCCGCCTTGATGCAGGTTTCCTCGAGAAATTGCTCGCGGTTCCAGTTCCAGGTAACAGGCACCTGGGGCAAGAGCAAGCCTCGGCGGCGGCCCTGGCTGATAATCAGACCGTGTTCGCCGATCACAACGTGCTCGGGTGCAATTTCCACCGGCGTACTCAAAACTGAAATTTCCATATGAAGAGAGGGTGCCTCATCAGGCGTTACGGGACGGAACCGGGGGTCGCCGAGCGCCGCGGCCACGGCGCATTCCTGGACGGTCCGGTAAAGCGGAGCGGAAGTCTCTACATGCCCGATGCAGCCCCGGAGGTCCCCATGCTTGCGCAGGGTAACAAAGGCTCCGCGGAGTTCCAGAAGAGCGGGCGAAGGGTTGGGAAGTTCCTTTGGTTCTGTCACGCCGCAAACGCCCAGTTCCATAGCCTGACGCGCCAGCCGCAGCAGAATCGTGCGCTCTTCTTCAGTGAGCGGCGGCATCTTTCTCGCCCTCTTTGTCTTTCCCGCCGGGAATCACAACGAGATGGCCGGGTAACATCTGTTTGGAGCGGGATTCCATTTTCCTGCGGAAATCCCAGAAATATTGTGTACCTGAAATGAGTGCGAACACGACGACAGCCCACAGCAGCAGCATCCCTGCAAATAGAATGGACGGAAACCGCGGCGACATCGTAATCACGCTGATGGCCGCCACCTGCAAAACCATTTTCGTCTTGCCCAGCTCGGAAGCCTGGAGCAGCAATCCCTGTGCCGAGGCAATGGAACGAAGCCCGGTGACAGCAAGTTCCCTGCCCACAATGATGACCACCATCCACGCAGGCACCAGGTGAAGCCAGACCAGCGAAATAAAAGCTGACGCCGTCAGCAGCTTGTCGGCAAGCGGGTCCAACAGGATCCCCAACGCCGTCACCTGCCCACGCTTCCGGGCCAGGTATCCATCCGCAAGGTCAGTGGCAGACGCCAGCAGAAACACCGCCACTGCCCAGATGTCTATGTTGTTTCCCTTCGTCAGCATCAACACGACGATAAGAGGAACAAAAAAGATCCGAAGGACCGTCAGCGAAAGAGGCAAGTTCATATCAGTTGGAGTTTTCGTCCCCGGCAGAACATCCCTGAAGAAGGCTAACTCGCCGGGGCAAACTACGGATTTCAGCAGGGAGCCTTACTGACATCCCCACTATAGCCAAGGCAATGAAGGGTGTCAACGAAACTCGGCGAGGTTCTTCCAGGCATTTTGCGCATTCCCGGTTCCAGCAGTAATCTGCACCCTGCGGTGCGTCCACCAACGCTTTGCACTGCTCTCCAAATCTCACAACTTGCTGAAATAAACATCCTCCAGGGTGCCGGGTGCAGAGGCCTTTTTCTGCGGTTTCACGGGCACGCAAGTTACGAGTCCCCTCGAAAGTTCCCAGTGCGCGGAATCTGCCGCCGAGGTCGTGTGCCAGCCTTACAGTCGGGGCATCGCCGATTGCCGCATCCAGAGCATCTGCGGTGGAGGGCAGTGGCAAGCAGGCTACGGCTACTCAAAGAGCCTATACCCCGGAAGGATTGATTTATGCGGCAAAAGCAGGTGGTGAGAGGCTACAACTGCTCAGAAGCTTCAGGCCAACATTTGTGCAAAACTTCTTGTGGTGTTATTGGGCGTTAAAAGCCGCTATTTTGCGCTTTCAGTTAAGAAGCGCTTCATTAGCCGGCCCTTATCTTATTGAAAAAAAAGGCCGAATCAAAAACCCAAATAAACCGGGCATTTGGGGCAACCTTGACACGGTTGCGGGCATGTGCTACGGGCAGGTTCTTTTCCACAACTTTTTCCACAGGTTTCAAAGCTGCCAAAATACAAGGGTTTAGTGAGGGGCAGCCAGGCTTACGCTCAGATGGTTCTCTGATTCCAGCCGTTCACAGACCGATTTTGCAAGGCGGGCCCGGACCATGACGCGATTGTCCTCATAGCGCGTAGAAAGCACGTTTCCGGCCCGGTGGAGCAGGGCTAGCCGTTCGCCGTCGCCCGCTGAAAATTCAAATTCAGTCTCGACAATCGGGTCGTCGTCAAGGGCACAGTCGATGGCTTCAAGGAGTGCCTCGAAACCCTCCCCCCTAAGGGCCGAAACTTCGACGTGCTGAGGCCCTTTGGGTAATTGTGCCCGCGAGGCCTCGTCCAACTGGTCAATCTTGTTCCACACCATGATCCGCGGAGTCCCTGCTAAGCCCATCTCTTCCAGCAACTGCTCGACGGTATTTTCATGTTGTCGTCGCTGGGAATGGGAAGAATCCATCACTTGCAAAAGAAGGTTAGCATCGTCCAGCTCTTCAAGGGTGGCTCGGAAAGCGGCCACAACATGCGGGGGAAGCTTGCGGATGAATCCAACGGTATCGGAAAGCAGCACCTGCCGGCGCGAGGGGAGTTGGATTGCCCGGACAGTCGGGTCGAGTGTAGCAAACAGCCTGGTGGAAGTTGTGACGCGTGCACGAGTGAGGGCGTTGAACAAGGTCGATTTGCCGGCGTTCGTGTAGCCCACCAGGGCCACTGTCAGGAAGCGTTTGTCACGGCGATGCGCCCGGTGAAGAAAACGCTCTGAACGCACTTTGGTAATTCCCCGCGTTAGGCGTTGAATGAGGGCGCGGATACGACGCCTGTCAAACTCGAGTTTCTGTTCGCCGGGCCCCCTTGTACCAATGCCGCCGCCGAGCCTTGAAAGGCTCGTGCCGTGGCCGGAAAGGCGAGGCAACAGATAGGTCAATTGGGCCAGTTCCACCTGCAATTGGCCTTCACGGCTGCGGGCGCACCGGGCAAAAATATCCAGGATTAACTGGGTGCGGTCGATCACCTTGGAATGGAGGACCGATTCCAGGTTGCGTAGTTGTGTGGGTGTCAGGTCTTGGTCAAAAAGAACTACGTCCGCGCGGGCGGCGCGGGCCTCGACGCAAATCTCGTGGGCTTTTCCCCTGCCCACCACGGTCGCAGGGTCCGCTTCGGGTGACCGCTGCAGTACGGAGCCAACCACCTGGGCTCCGGCGCTGGAAGCCAATTCACGCAACTCTTCCAGACTTTCTTCCGGGTCATAATCAGCAACAATCCTTCCCCGGCGCGTCTGGACCCATCCCACCAGATACGCCTTCTCAGAAACCTGCTGCTGGCGAGTTTCCAACTAACCTCCCGGCGACGCCGATGACACCACGGTACTGTTTCCGCGATTCAACAGCACGGTTGATATAGCGTGTTTAAAGATCAGCTGCTCCGCGCCGTTGCTGTCCAGAATGACGGCGAACTTGTCAAAGCTGCGAATTCTTCCCGTCAGCTTGACACCACTCATCAAATAAATCGTGACAAGCGATTTTTCTTTCCGCAGGGAATTCAAGAAACCGTCCTGAATATTCTGTTGTTTTTCCATAGAGGTCCTGTTTGTCGCCGTCATGCTCAGCGCCCTGCCACCCCCTATAAGGATACAGCCTTCGGGAGGCAGGAGGCCCGATTAAATTTCGATGCAAACCAGACTTTCAGATCTTTCAACACCTCGTGCTGCAGTGCCGGATCGTCCCCAAAACCTGCGAACCAGTTCATTCCCGGCTCGCGCCGGAACCAGGTCAGCTGGCGCTTGGCATAATGCCGCGTGGCCGTTTGGGTCTCTCGAACGGCATCTTCCATTGTGATCTCTCCGCGCAAGGCAGCTGCGACCTGACGGTAACCCAATGATCCCAGGCCCTTGATACTTCTGGCATCCGGGCGCGCCAGCATGAGGCGCGTCTCTCCTTCCAGTCCAGCTGCAAACATCCTCTCCACTCGGCGGTTGATCCGGGCGTAGAGCTCTCCGCGGTCCGGGTTAAGCCCGATCTTGAAACATTCGTAACCCGGTAACGGCTCGCGGCCGCGCGCCTGCAAGTCTGAAAGCGCCTTTCCAGCAACAACACAGACCTCGACCGCGCGGATTGCCTTTTGCAGGTCACGCGGATCAATGTGGCCGGCCGAATCCGGGTCCAACCGCCTCAGCAACCTGTGAACGAACTCACGACCGCGACGTTCGGCCATGGTGCGCAACCTTGCTCTCAACACCTCTGAACGCGGGGGCCCCTCAAATAGTCCCATCAATAGCGCCCGCAGGTAAAGTCCGGTTCCACCCGCCAGGATGGGCAAGTTGCCGCGTTCGCGTATTCCTTCGATTACCTTCGCGGCTTCACGGCGAAAATCGCCGGCCGTAAACGGTTCCGCGGGGTCAAGGCAATCCAGCAGGTGGTGAGAAATGCCTTGGCGTTCATCAACCGGCAGCTTGCCAGTCCCAATGTCAAAGCCGCGGTAGAACTGGACGGAATCATAGCTCACCACTTCGCCGCCCAGTCGGCTGGCCAGGTAGACAGCAAGCTTAGACTTCCCGGTCGCCGTAGGCCCGGCGATAGCAACCAGAGGATACCCCTTGCCTACCTCATTGACCATATCAGACGCAGATAACCACCCATTAAGATACAAAGGGCTAGGGCAAGAAGCAGAAAAGCTCCGAGCAATTGCAGCTTTGAAGGGCGCTCCATTCAGAAATGTCAGGACCAATGGGTTCAAATGTGCCGGAAAATCAGAGACGTAACTCTGCAAGAGATCCCTATTCAGTCCCCCCTAATTTCCCCGTTTCTGATTCTAGCCGAGCCGCAAATACCATTCAATAGTTCGTGCCCATATTGTAAAAATATATGAATTCCAGTACCAGATGATTGCCGGTAAATTGCTGAGGCAATGGCGGAAAGGGGTTGGAAGCTCGAATAGAGGCGAGCGCGGCCGTGTCCAGGGCGGGAGAGCCCGACGATGCCAGCAGGCGCAACTGAGGCACTGAGCCGTCCTTAACAATCTCAAAAACAAGGGCGACGCGCCCTTTTTCTCCAAGCCGCGCTGATTCCGGAATGACGGCGTACCAGTTGCGCCGGACAATATAGACGACTCGCGCCAAATAAGGCCCGAAGTTGACGCCACGGGTATCAGACAGAATAATGGGCCCGGCAGTCGAAAAATTCGGCTGGATGTTCTGGAACTGGTCAGTCGAATCGCCCGGACCTGCGGCACCGGGACCGCTCGGGTTCTGGATGGCGGCCCTTAAAGACTGCTGGATAGCCTGCCCGGGTGTGGTAGTCGGAATTGTGATGTGCGGGGTTCCACTCGTTTCAGGCGGCCTGACGCTGTCCAGGCGAAGCTGGGCTTCCTCCTGCGGTTCCTTCTTGGGCGGTGGAGGGGTGGGAGGAGCCGGTTTAGGCGCCTGGGCCATTTCCTGACCCGGCTTTTGGGCCGGAGGCGTCGGGGGCGCCGGAGCATGATGGCCACCGGCAATTTCCGGCAACTTCGTATTCCCGCGCATGTAGGGCATGGTCAACCCGTTCTTATCAACCGTGGGCGACTTGCCTTGCGCAATCCGGTTCTTGTCCGAAAGGATATTGGTGTTCGGCGGTTTGGGACGGGAACGCAGGAGATCCGGCGGGAAATAAAGCATCGTCTGCTCCTGACGATGTTCCTCTTTGGGCTGGAGCTGGACGGCAGTTACGCCAATCAGCTTCGTGAAAAGGCCCGGGGTAAACATCAGGATCAGGCCAAAAGCGATTTGCAGGAATACAGCCAGCAGGAAATACGTCCGGCGCCGCCAGCGGGCCACTTCCGTCTCAAGGTCGACCAAGAGCCGAAACTCAGGTTGGATACTCATAACCAGTCTTTCCGTTGGACCTTGGTGTCCGGTCTATGCCAGGACGGGACTACAACTCTCCGCTGTGACCCGAAGGACGCGTGAGTGGAACATTTACGCGCCCCGCATGTTCTTCGATGCAAAACATGACCTTCTCGGCTAGTGCCAATGCGGACCGACCTTCCTTCCCTCCAACAAGAGGCGGGCGCCGCGTCCGGACGCAGTCAGCAAACGATTTCAGCTCGGCTTCCAGCGGGTCCGTGTTCTTGACTTCCAGTTTGCGGAACGAAATACCTGGATGTTCGCCATCCTTCGCCACATTCAGAAGAAGTGCGTCCCGCCGGGAAAAGTCGATGGAAATATATTCGTGGGGCTGGAAGTATCGGAATTTCCTCACCTTCTCCGTGCTTACCCGGCTCGCGGTGAAGTTGGCCACTGCTCCGTTTTCAAACTCAACTCGCGCATTGGCAATATCGACCCGGTCTGTCAGCACGGGGAGGCCTACGGCGCGCACTTCACGTGGCTCGGTGTCCGCCAACCAGAGGACAAGGTCGAGATCATGGATCATCAGGTCAAATACCACGTCCACGTCCAGGCTGCGAGGGCTGAAAACCCCCAGCCGATGGATTTCAAAGAAAAGGGGTTGGTGTGTGACGGCTTTGGCGGCTACCACTCCGGGGTTAAAGCGTTCGAGATGACCAACTTGGAGGATGCGTCCCGTTCGATTTGCAATCTCAATCAGCCCATCGGCTTCTTCTACTGTACGCGTAATCGGCTTTTCGAGTAAAACATCGATGCCGGCTTCCATTGCCTGCCGGGCGACAGCCGCATGGTCCGTTGTCGGAATCACAACACTGACCGCCTCAGCAGCTTCCAGAGCCTCTTCCAAACTCTTGAAAGCTTTCACGCCCAATTCCACCGCCATTGATTCCGCGCGATCCAGACGCTGATCGTAAACTCCCGCCAACTCCGCGCCGCGGACACGTTTCAATGCCTGCGCGTGGCGCTTACCGTGCTCTCCCACGCCAAGTACGGCGATAGGCACTTTCCTTAGTTCCGAAATAAACCCCCTCGATCCGCCTCAGGCAAGGCTTCATCCTGCGGCACGAAACACTCAATCTGCCATTCCGATTACCGCGATGCCGGCCCGATTTGCTTCTTCGATCAGTTGCTCCCGCTCGAAAAGCAGGGTCATCCCGGCATCTACGGCCAGCACCCTGGCATTGGCACGCCGCATAACCCGGATCGTCCGAACGCCCACAACGGGGACATCAAACCGCATGTCTTGTTGCGGCTTACTAACTTTGACGACCACCAACCGCTTCCCGTTACTCAGGGCCGCAGCGCGCTCGATGGCCGCGTCGGTGCCTTCCATTGCCTCAATGGCTACGCAGGCTCGGTCCGCTACGACAATCGTCTGTCCGATATCGAGGCTGGCAATCTCTTTGGCGATTTCCCTTCCGTAAGCAATGTCGGCAAGCTCATTCTCATCGGGCGCGCGCACAGTCATGCTTCCCTCAGCCGCCAACAAAGGCTTGAGAAACAGAGTTGAATCCACTACGTGAACGCCACGCATCTCCAGCATGCTGACAAACGCACCGATTAGCGCGTCGGTATTCTTCCGCTCCATCCCGTTCAAAGCCTGCTCAACCACGCCATCAGGCTTGATGGAACTGAAAAGTTGCACATGCTTCACCTGCCCTGCCAGCACGACCTTATTGATGCTGCGTTCGGTAAGCAACTCCAGCAGTCGCGCCACTTCGCCAAGGCTTAGCCATTCAATCTCCTGGGCGTTCTTATCCAGTTCAGGGAAAGCTTCTTCTTTGATGGCAACAACCAAGGGCTCAATCCCTCGGTCGCGCGCCGCATCCAGCACCAGAAACGGAAAGCGTCCGTTTCCCGCGATAATGGCATAGCGGTCCGTTGTGGTAGCTGCCGATTGTTCCGGCGCGGCTTCGCCCCCTGCGTGACTTGCAGTCCTGGCAGCTTCGTCATTCACTTCACAACCCCACGCGCTGAAGTCTTGATGAAATCCACCAACGCCCTCACATGAGAAGACTTGATCCCTTCAGCCTCCAGCTTCTCGAGGGCCTGCGTGGTGTTCAGTTTAGAGCGGCAGAGAATCCGGAAGGCAGCCTGTAGCTCGTCGATATCTTCTTTCTGCAGGCCCACGCGCTCAAGCCCCAGCCGGTTGGCGCCGTAAACGCACATGGGCCGGTCGGCGGAAGTTTTCGAATACGGAAGGATGTCCTTATTCACAATCGTGTAGCTGCCCAGAAAGCTGTACGCGCCTATGCGGCAGAACTGATGAATTCCGCAGAAGGCGCCGACGATGGCACGGTCGCCGATCTCAACGTGTCCCGCCAGCGAAGCACCGTTGGACATGATGATATGGTCTCCAAGCTGGCAGTCGTGAGCGATATGGACGTAGGCCATCAGCAAGTTGTGGCTGCCGACGCGCGTGACGCCGCCATCGGGCTCCGTGCCGCGGTGAACGGTGATAAATTCCCTTAGAACGTTGTCGTCGCCGATTTCGACGGACGTCCGCTCTCCGCGATACTTGAGGTCCTGAGGGTCCTGTCCGATACAAGCGTAGGGAAAGATTTTATTTCCCTTGCCGAATTTTGCGGGCCCCTGCAAAACCACATGCGACATGACCTCGCAGTCCTCACCGAGTTCGACGTCTTCACCGATCACCGTGTAAGGGCCAACCGTGACGCTGGACGCTAGCTGGGCTTTGGGATGAATCACCGCTGTGGGGTGGACTTTCATGAACCGGGCTTCTCCACGATTGCGAACAGAACTACAGCTTCCGCCACCAGTTTGCCGTCCACGGTGGCACGTCCCTGCATTTTCCCGAAGTTATTGCGGCGGTTTAAAAGCTGCATCTCCACGTGGAGCTGGTCGCCCGGCAATACGGGACGCCGAAATTTGGCGTTTTCGATCCCGCTGAAATAGATGAGCTTTTTGTCCTTGTCCGGCAGATCACGATAAATCAGCACGCCGGCCACCTGCGCCATCGATTCGATAATCAGCACGCCGGGCATCACCGGCGCTCCAGGAAAGTGCCCCTGGAAGAACTGCTCATTGATGGTCACGTTCTTGAGGCCGACAATTCGCTTGTCGCCTTCAATCTCAAGGATCCTATCCACCAGCAGAAAGGGGTAACGGTGAGGAAGAAACTTCATGATTTCTGCGATTCCGTAGACCGGTTTTGCTTCTTCCTGGGGACGCTTTTCCTTTTCAGAAGTCATAGTTGAATTGTCCACAATACACCATCCGACAGATATCCCGATTGGTTCGCGCGCCGGACCCCTTACGGCCCGGAAACACACAAGCAGGAGACGGCGAGTGCCG
>JAJYJL010000112.1 GCA_021789565.1 Acidobacteriota bacterium | reverse complement strand
GCGCAAGATGAGCAACTTTCCGCTGCGCCCGCGAACGGCTTGTTTGAATGTTCGCATGGAGATGTCCCGATGCATCAAAATCATAAAGTGAACAGTATTGGGGTTAGGTGCTGCCAATCATCGCGCCGGAAGCCGCCGATTGGGACACTGGCGCCGCACCTTCGAGCCAGGGTTGCAAATCCTGCAGCGCCCGCTCGCACTGTTTTTCGTGCCGAGCGCGGCGGTCGCGCGCGACCTCTCTGGGCAGGCTCTCGACGGGCGGCAGAAGATCGAAGGCAATGTTTGCCGGCTGATAGTTCTGCGGGCTGGCGTGTGTTACGTAATGCACCAGCGAGCCCAGCGCCGTCGTCCGGGGCGGCGGAGTGAACTGTTCCTGCCGCACCCGATGGGCCAGCGCCATGCCGGCCAGCAACCCTGTTGCGATACATTCCACATAGCCTTCCACGCCCGACAATTGCCCGGCAATAAAAACCTGCGGATGGGCGCGAAAACTGAGATCGGGACTGAGCAGCCTCGGCGCGTTGATGTAAGTGTTGCGGTGGATCTGGCCGTAGCGGAGGAATTCCGCGTTCTCGAGACCCGGAATCAGGCGCAGAATTCGCTTCTGCTCGGGAAATTTCAGGTGATTTTGAAAACCGACCAGGTTGTAGCTGGAGGTGCGCAGATTTTCCGCGCGGAGCTGCACCAGGGCGTAAGGCCGGTGGCCGGTGCGAGGATCGGTGAAGCCCACAGGACGCATGGGGCCAAAGCGCAGCGTGTCGACACCGCGGCGCGCCAGTTCTTCGATGGGCAGGCAGGCTTCAAAATATTTCACGTCTTCGAACTCATGCGCCTGGACGGCTTCAGCGCTCATCAACGCCTCACAAAATGCGTGATATTCGTCCTTCGTCATCGGGCAGTTCAGGTAATCATCGCCGCCTTTGCCATAACGCGAGGCGCGGAAGATGCGATCCATCGTCAGCGTGTCGGCATCGACAATGGGGCTGATGGAATCGTAAAACGCAAGGCTCTCGGTTCCCGTCAGTCGCTGAAGGCTTTGGGCGAGCGCATCTGACGTGAGCGGGCCGGTGGCGATCAGGGCCAGACCCTCACTCGGGATTTCTGTGACCTCTTCGCAGCGCAGGGTGATAAGCGGATGCCGTTCGATGGCCTGCGTGACGGCCACTGAAAAACGCTCGCGGTCGACGGCAAGCGCCGAGCCGCCCGGGACCGAGCACTCATGTGCCAGGCGCAACAGCAGTGAGCCAGCGCGGCGCATCTCTTCCTTCAGCAGCCAGGAAGCCGCGCCGGGAGAGTTGGACTTGAGCGAGTTGCTGCAAACCAACTCCGCAAGCTGGTCCGACTTGTGGGCGGGCGACGGGCGCAGCGGGCGCATTTCGCATAGCGTGACGCGCACGCCGCGGCTGGCAAGCTGCCAGGCCGCTTCGCTGCCCGCAAGACCGCCTCCGGCAATAAGGACTGGATTCACCATCGGTTGCTTGAATGATTATAGCAACCAATGCGGAAGACTGACTGAGGCGCCTGGGGCTTTCTCCGGTCGGGTCTGTGTTTTGGTGTCTGGGGAAACCAAAGAACTCAACGCAGTCGCTCATGTCGTATTGCGACACCCTGAAGCATGAAAATAACCCCTCACCTGCCCTCGTATCTCGGGCACCCTCTCCCCAGGGGAGAGGGCGGCGAGCGGAGGGAGTCGGGTGAGGAGTGTAATCCGACTTTTCGGAGCAGAGGACACAGAGAAAAACCATTGACGCCAACGGACGAAAGCTCCGCAACAGGCGCTACGGCCGCACACCCGGAATGCTGAGGTTGATGCGATAGACGCTGGTGCTGGCGGTGATGTAAAGCGTCTTGCCGTCCGGCCCGCCCCAGGCGCAATTGGCCGACCTTTCCGGAAGCTTGAGGCCGCCGATATGCTTCCCTTCAGGCGAAATAATCCAGAGGCCGCCGGGGCCGGCTCCATAGAGGTTTCCCTTTTCGTCCACCTTGATGCCGTCCGGACTCCCAACGCCCTCGCTGGCATCCGCCTTGCAGAAGACCTTGCCGTTGGCCACCATGCCGTTGGGCTTGACGTCGTAGCGCATCCAGACCATGTTGTCGGGATCGGAAACGGCGATGTAAAGATACTTTTCATCTGGCGAAAAAGCGATGCCGTTGGGCCGGGTGAGGTCCTTGATGACAAGTTGAAGATGGCGATTGTCCGGCGGGGCGCCCGGTTTGTGCGCGGTCGCGTTCGGCAGGCGGAATACGCCATTGAAGGGCAACTCCTTAAGGGGATCTTTATCGCCCTGGGTCGGCAGGCCGTAGGGCGGATCGGTAAAGTAGAGCGAGCCGTCGGATTTGTAGACCAGGTCGTTGGGACTGTTCAGGCGCTTGCCCTGGTAGCGATCGCACAGCACGGTGAGTTTGGCGCCGGGTTCGAGCGACTCCAGGCGGAAGATGTCGCGGCGGGCATGGCCTGCGACGGTGAGCCGTCCGTCCTTATCAATGGTCATACCGTTTGAGCCGGGCTCCGGCCCCGGATAAGGCTTGGTTCCCTGGTAGCCACTGGGATGGAGAAAGACCGAAGCTCCCTGGCCGGGGATCCATTCGATGATGCTGTTGTGATGAATCGCGGCAAAGAACAGGTCGCCGCTGTGAGTCCAAACGGGGCCTTCCGTCCATTCGTAACCGCTGGCGACTTTCTCAACTTTGGCCCCTTTGGGAATGATGGCATCAATCGCCGGATCGAGCCGCACGATCGAGCCGATTGTTGGAGAAGCCGGCTGTTCCGCCTGCTTCGGAGCTTCCTTCTGAGAACAGCCGGTAAAGAGACCCAGCAAACATAATGTGACGATCCAACGTGTTTTCATGCGGGGGATTCTACTGCGGCGGCCAAGGGAAAGCAAACAGAAGTCGCGGGGAAATTGACTCGGGAAGTACTGGTCTGTAAAAGGCTCACGATTTGACCAGTACTAACCGTGGCTACGAATGAAGAGGGGTAGATTCGATTACTTGAATGCTCATGCGAGCTGGTCCTACTCTATGGTGTGCTCGTACTTGCAGTCCTCTTTCCAGCAGTAGCGGGTGGCTTCGCCGGTCTTCTTGCTGGTTTTTTCCAGCAGAATCGGCGAGCCGCAGTCCGGGCAGGGTTCGGCCACGGGCTTTTCCCAAACCGTAAATTTGCAGTCGGGATAGCGTGTACAGCCGTAAAAAACCTTTCGGCGCTTGGTGCGGCGCACCACAATTTCACCGCTGCAGCCCTTTTCCGGACAGGGAATGCCCAGTGTTTCCCGCTTAACAAATTTGCACTTGGGATAGTTGCTGCAGGAGATGAATTCGCCGTAGCGGCCGTGCTTCTTTGCCAGGTTGTTGCCGCACTCGGGACATTTTTCGTCCAGGGGAACGTCACCCACCGCGGTGGCTGCGCCTTCCTTTATCACAATCTTCTTGGTATTGCGGCACTCGGGATAGCCGGTGCAGGCCATGAAGTAGCCGAACCGGCCGCGCTTCAAGGCCATCGCCTTGCCGCATTTTTCGCAGGTCTGCTCCGGAACCTCGGGAGCCGTGGAAGGCGTTCCATACTTTGCGGCCAGCTCAGGCGGAAGGTCGCTGGTATTTTTGCAATCAGGGTAGCCGGTGCAGGCAAGGAACTGGCCACTGCGCCCCATCCGGATATTCATGGGTTTGCCGCATTTTTCGCATTTGACATCGGTGGGAATGCCTTCGCCTTTCAGGTCCACCATTTCGCGCTCGGCGGCCTTAAGGTCCTTCTTGAATTTGTCGTAGAATTCGGTCAGGGCCCCGGTCCAGGCAAGTTTGCCATCCTCAACTTCGTCAAGCTCTTCTTCCATCCGCGCCGTGTAGGCGATGTCGAAGATGCCGGTGAAGCTCTTGACCAGCAGATCGTTCACCACCATGCCGAGTTCGGTGGGGAGGAATCGCCCCTGGAGCTTTTCCACGTAATCGCGGTTCTGGATGACCGAAAGGATGGAGGCGTATGTTGAAGGCCGCCCGATCCCCTTTTCTTCCAGCGCCTTCACCAGCGTCGCCTCGTTAAAGCGCGGCGGCGGTTCCGTGAAGTGCTGTTCGGGCAGCAGGCCTAGCAGGCGCAACGCTTCGTCCTTTTCAACCGCTGGAAGCTGCGACTTTGACTCATCGTCATTGTCGGGAGCCTTATCGTCCTGTCCTTCTTCGTAAACAGCGCGGAAGCCTTTGAACTTTTCCACCGATCCAGTGGCTCGCAGCAGATAGTTCCCCGCGGCAATGTCGATGGTGGTCTGGTCAAAGACCGCGGGGTTCATCTGCGAGGCAACGAAGCGCTGCCAGATCAGGCGGTAGAGCTTGAGTTCGTCGGCGGAAATCTGCCCGCGCAGCGAATCAGGCGGGCGGTCCATTGACGTGGGGCGAATGGCTTCATGGGCGTCCTGAGCACCCTTCTTGCTCTTGTACCGGATGGCTTGTTCCGGCAGATACTCGTCGCCATAGGTCTTCTTTACGTAGTCCCGCACGGCTTCCAGGGCGCTCTCCGCAACCCGAGTCGAATCTGTGCGCATGTAGGTGATGAGGCCCACGGGGCCTTCGCCCAAGTCAACGCCTTCATAGAGTTTCTGGGCCAGCATCATGGTCTTCTTGGCGGTAAAGCGGAGCTTGCGCACGGCCTCCTGCTGAAGCTTGCTGGTGATAAACGGAGGCACAGGATACTTGCGCCGCTCTTTCGTTTCAACGGAACTTACCTTGTAGCTTGCTTTCTCAAGGGCCGCGCGATGGGCATCGGCGGTGGCCTGGTCGGGGATTTCCAGTTCCTTGCCCTGGAACTTCAGCAGGCGGGCCTCAAACGGCGGAGGATTCTTGCCTTCGAGTTTGGCGCCAATCGTCCAGTACTCTTTTTTGACAAAGGCCTGAACTTCCCGCTCGCGTTCAACAATCAGGCGCAAAGCCACGGTCTGCACGCGCCCGGCGGAAATGCCTCGCCGCACCTTGTCCCACAGCAGCGGGCTTACCTGGTAGCCGACCAGGCGATCCAGAACGCGCCGTGCCTGCTGGGCGTCAACCAGCCGGGTATCAATCTCCTGGGGATTTTCAAAAGCCTTGCGAATGGCTTCGCGGGTGATTTCATTGAAAAGCACCCGGTAGAATTTTCTCTTTTTCGAGTCCAGTAACTCGCGCAGATGCCAGCAGATGGCCTCGCCTTCGCGGTCAGGGTCAGCGGCCAGATAGATCGTATCCACGTCCTTCGCCGCGGACTTCAGCGACCTGATCGTCTCCTTCTTGCTGGGAATCATTTCATAATTCGGCTTGAAATTGTTATTGAGGTCCACGCCCAGTTCCTTCTTGGGAAGGTCCATGACGTGCCCCATCGAGGCCTTGACGGTGAAACCGGAACCCAGATACCGGTTAATTGTCTTGGCCTTAGCCGGCGATTCGACGATAACTAGTGATTTACCCATAACTTAACAACCCATGTCCGGATCCATCCTGCCTGACCCGCTCTTCCTTTAGATGCCCTTATCTTGAGCTTGTTACTGTCCATCATAGCTTACGGATGAAATTTTTGCCCGGCAGTTGGCGAACCAGGCCGCTCATTTCCAGCTCGAGCAGGACCTGCATCACCTGTGACTGGGGCAGCGCGACCAAGTCCAGGATCGCATCCACAAAGAGCGCTTCATCCACCCGCAGAGCCTCAAAAACCTTCATCTGCTCCGGCGTCAGAGACTCCTCGAAGAGCCTGCCGGAGTCTTTAACCACCTGCCCGTCGTCGGATGCCTCGGCGGAGGGAAGAAGTTGCATCCGGACATCCGGCGGAAACTCCTCAACAATGTCCATCCACTCGCCCACCAGCTTGGCACCCTGCTTGATCAGGTGGTTGGGGCCAAAGCTCTGGGCCGTCGTGATGTTGCCCGGCACGGCAAAAACCTCCCGGTTGTGTTCAGCGGCCAGGCGCGCCGTGATCAACGACCCGCTGTACTCGCTGGCCTCGACCACCATGACGCCCAGTGACAGCCCGCTGATCACGCGGTTGCGAATAGGGAAATTCTCGGGCGCCGGCCCCGTGCCCAACGGAAATTCCGAAATGACGGCCCCGGATTCCGCAATTTTGTCTGCCAGACGCTTGTTCTCTCGGGGATAGATTCCGTCCATGCCTCTGCCTTGCACCGCGATCGTCCTGCCCTTGGCCTCAAGCGCCCCGTGGTGAGCTGCGGAATCGATTCCCCGAGCCAGTCCGCTGACAATGACCATGTTCCGCTCCGCCAGGTCACGGGCCAGCCGCCGCGCAACCTGCAATCCGTAGGCTGAAGCTCGCCGCGAGCCCACAACGGCCAGGCAGTGCCCGGAAAGCACTTCCACGTTTCCCTTGACGTAGAGAACAAGTGGCGGATCTTCAATCTGGCGCAGCAACGGAGGATAAGACGGATTATCGTAATCGACCAACTGGCAGCCGGCCTTTTCCGCCGCCTCTATTTCCTCTTCGGCATCTTTCAGCCCCGCCTGAGCAAAAACCGATTGGCAGACGATTGCGGGAAGCCCGGAAGCTTCGAGTTCCGTCAGGGAGGCCATGTAGGCGGCCTTGGGGGAACCAAAGTGGCCTGCCAGCTTATGGATCCCGCGAACTCCCAGCCCCTCGATGCGCGAAAGTCCAACCCAATATACGGTGTTGCTATCCATGAATGTTCTCTGGCGCTTTGATGCCGCACCGCTTTCCAGCGTTTGGGCCGTCATTGACCGATGTGCCAAGTATTGCCCCAATAAAATTGCAGGAGCGGTGACAAAAGGCAAGCATTTTCGCAAATTTATGAGCAGGCGGGAATTGCAGACGGGCGCCCCAGCCATGTCGTAGTCCTTACAGTCTCTAGCCAGGACGCCAGGATCGGAAATCACCCGGGGCGCTGAGTTCCACCGATGGAGGACCTGTCTGCCGTTCCGGCCCAGGCTCGTTTTCAGGATTTTTCACCCAGGAACCGAGCAGCCGTGCAACAACCAGCCGGGTGATTCATGTCACTGCTTTGGAGTTCAGGATGGGTGATAAAGTGGAAGCAGGGAGTGAAAACGGACCGGGCTGTTAAATCCGCGTGCGTGGGCAACGACAACACGCGCAGCAAGCGGAATGCAGAGCGCAACGACGGCCTCGCAACGGAAAGGGGGAATGGCTGACATGGCACATCCAGAACATGGAACAAGCCTTGAGCAACTTGTCGAGCAGCAGATAGGCCGCTGGGAACTGGCCCGCCGCCGCAAGGCGCATCGCGAACGCCCGGGACGAGGCAAACTGGGCCGGCTCTACTTTGGCCCCTATCTGCTGATCTCGCGCGAAAAGGGAGCGGGCGGGCGGCAGGTGGCCAACCTGATCGGACAGCGCCTGGGCTGGCAGGTTTTTGACCGCCAGATTGTTGATGCCATCGCAGAACGCACACAGATGCGCCAGCAACTGGTGGAAAGCCTCGACGAGAAGACACGCGGCGGGCTGGAAGAGTTTCTTCGCCAGGTCCTGACCAGGGAGATCGGTTCCACGGATTACCTGCTTCACCTTCGGCAGGTGCTGCTGACCCTGGGGCAGCAGGGTGACGTGGTGGTTGTCGGCCGGGGCGCCGAATACATCTTGCCTGCACAATTCGCACTCCGCGTCAGTATGGTGGCGCCGTTTGATGAGCGTGTGGAGCGCATTGCCAGGGCACAGGGGCTTGCGCTCAAAGCCGCGAGTCTCCTAGTGGCGAAAGTTGACCAGGAGCGGAAAGAGTTTATCCACAGGCAGTTCCAGAAAGACACGCGCAATCCTCTGAATTACGATCTCATGGTCAACACGGGACCGCTGACCGTGGAGCGAACTGCGGAAATTGTTTTGGCCGCGCTCAAGCAGAAGCTGGGTGTTGTGGAGGCCTCCGTGTCTGCTGCCTAAGGGTGCGCAATCTATTCCGTAGGAACAGCGTTCTCAAAAGAGGTTTCGGCTGCCTCGCGAATGCTCCGGGATGGATCACCGCCGCGTACACGAATGCTGATGACAGCAAGCTCCGCGAGGGGCTACTTCAGCAGACCGCGTGTTCGGAGCCAGTTGGCAAGCAGCGTGGGCCAGATGGAAAGGGCCGCGTGCGTCGGCGCCAGTCCCACGCCGTGCTGTCCTGGCTCAAAGATGTGCATCTCGGCCGGAACGTGGTTCTTGCGCAGGGCCATAAAAAACAACACGCTGTTTTCGCAGGGAACGATGGTGTCGTCGTCTGTGGAAAACAGAAAGGTAGGGGGTGTTTGCGGCGTCACCTGCAGTTCATTTGAAAGGTAGCGCACCAGTTTGGGATCGGGATGGTCGCCCAGCAGGTAATGCATGGACCCTTGGTGGACGTAAGGCGTAACAAACGAAATCACCGCATAGGACAGAACCATGAAGTCGGGCCGGCAACTCACCCCATCAATCGGGTCAGCCGACTGGGTTTTGCCTTTGTCAAAGTGCGTGCCGACGGTTGAAGCCAGATGCCCTCCGGCGGAAAATCCCCAGATGCCGATGCGATCGGGAGCGATGCCGTATTCTTTGGCATGGTAACGGACATACCGCATGGCGCGCTGGCCGTCCCACATCTCAATCGGGTGATGATAGCGGGGACCCAGCCGGTACTTCAAAACGAAAGCGGCAACGCCGATGGAGTTGAGCCATTCGGCGATGTCGGTCCCTTCCTTCTGCATGGCCAGATTCACATAGCCTCCGCCCGGGCAAACCACCACGCCGGTCCGGACAGCCTTTGCCGGGGCGGGCAGAAAGATGGTGAGTGTGGGCTGGTCCTCCGGCTGGTCACCCTTGGCGCCGGGCGCTCCGTTGGGCCAGAGCAACACGGTCTGGTGAGTTGCCGCCTGAGAAATTCCGGCAGTGAGAATGATCAATAAAATTGCGACAGCCGCTTTTCTCAATTCACAACCTCCTTGGGGTCGCCGATCGGGGTTTTATCTACCCGGCACGTGGCTGGAAATTCCAGCCCCCATGCCGGTCCCACAGAGGGGGAAGGGTTGCTGCCTTGTTGCCCTTGGAGACGGTGGTATAGATACTTTGCCCTGCGGTATATCGCCGGGCAGTTTGTCAGCCAGCCGCTAATTGTTCGACCGGGCGTGAACGGCAGGCGCGGAAAGAGAAGCGCAGGATTCCCGCTTGATAATTTCAGTCGGAATGGTGACCTGCCGGGGCGGAAGGTCCGGATCTGCAATGCGGCTGAGAACCAGTTCCACCATCTGGCTGCCCAGAAGTTCAGGAAATTCCCTGATGGTGGTAAGCGGCGGGCTCAGCAAGGACCCATACGTATCATTGCAGGCGACCACGCTTAAATCACCGGGGATCTGTTTGCCTGCTTCTTTGGCTGCCCGATAAACCCCGCGCGCGGCGGGATCCGTTCCGGCAAAAATGGCGGTCACCGTCTGGCCGCCTCCCAGCACCGATTTGCCTGCAAGGTAGCCCACTTCCTCTTCGTCTTGCGAGTAAAACTCGCTCAGGCGCGGCAGCAGTCCCGCGTCCTTCATGGCCCGGGAGTATCCGCTGTAGCACCGGGCAAACCAGGGGAGCTTCGTGTTGCCTACAAACCAGATGTTGCGGTGGTTGAGGCTTTGCAGATAGCGGGTCAACTCATACGCGCTCTGGAGGTCGTTCGAGTAGGCAACGTCATAATCCACATGCCCCGTTTCACTCAGCAGAAGATTGTTGCCCAGCGCCGCGAAGGGAATCCCGCGATGCTTCAAGGCAATCAGAAGGTTCTCCGAGTGCGTTCCACCCAGGATGGCGGCCCGAATAATGTCGCGCCTTCGCAAGACCTGGGGGAAACGCAGTTCTTTCCACGGAACGCTGGGCTGGTAGTTATAGGAGAGGAAAATGGCGTCCCAACCGTGCGCGGTGCAGTAGTCCTGCGCGCCGGCCAGAACTCTGGAGTGGAACATATGCAGCATGTGCCGATTGCCGAGGACGAACGCAACCGTTCTGGATCTTGTGGTGTCCTGAAGATTGATTCCAATTTCGACAGCCGCTTTCCTCACTCGATCCTGAAGTTCCTGGCTGACGCGCGCCGAACCATTCAGAATGCGCGAAACCGTCGCTACACTCACGTTCGCCCTGTTGGCAAGTTCCTGTACCCTGAGTTTCCCAGCCA
Source organism: Acidobacteriota bacterium (assembly GCA_021789565.1). The sequence continues at coordinate 1,786 of JAJYJL010000112.1, read as the reverse complement.
TCGTACTAACCCCTTCATTAAATAAATCTTTGTTTGCTCCATGTTCCCCGTTCCCGTCCAACGGTCATGACATGATTTTGTCTGAAAGAAGGTACCAGAAAATTTGCCAAAATGCATGTTTTTTCGTAATTCGGCCAGATTGTCCTCAAGGCCTGAAATCAGATGTAAAAGTTGCTGTAGGAAAGCATTTAGTAGCAATTCAAGCACTTCCCAGACCTTTCTGTCTGCCAGTAGTGCTGATCTGTGAATATTTTCTTGGTAGATACGCAAATTCACCTTGACCACTCCTGTTAAAACTGGTAAACAAACGGGCGAGGTTGGCTCTTCAAGAGAGGCCGGTCTTACGCGGTTTCGCTGAACCGAGTTACGACGTTGATCAGTTCTCGTGCTATCATCCCGTCACGGCATGCATTTTTTCATGATGGGAAATCCTGCATGGGACGCCCCGTGGCGCCCTTGTTGCCTTTTATGCCGGGGACCGTCGTGGCTGCAAGAACACTGCCAGGCCGGAAGGTCGAAATCTTAGCGATGGGGAGGTTTATTACAGCAATGAAGCATGGAATGGGATGGGTTCTATTCGTGCTTGCTGGTCTTTTGTGTGTTTGTTCCCCGGCCGCAGCGGGAGCTGCTGAGCCCGTACATTTTGAGCGGCAGGGTAACGAGATCCACGTGACGATCGGCGGCAAGCCTTACACGACTTATTACTTTAACCCTGACGTTGCCAAGCCGTACCTGCAACCTCTACGAAGCGCCAAGGGAAACATTATTACGCGTGGCTATCCGATCGGGAACACGGTTCCCGAGGCTAACCTCCATGATCCCTCCCTCGAACCTCACCAGCGGCCGCTTTACTTTGATCATGGTGACATCAACGGGATGGACTTCTGGAGCGAGGAAGTCTTTAACAAATTTTACGGCCGGGGCGGGCACGGCCATGCTTACGGGCGCATGGTGTTCCGCAAGCTGGACGAAATGCGCGGCGGGCCTGACTCGGGAACCATCCAGGCTGAATTTGACCTGATTTCGCCCAACAAGCGGGTGATCGCCACCGAGACACAAACCTTTACTTTCCGTGGCGACCGGGACACTCGGACTATCGACTGCCAGTTTGTGGTCCATGCTGGCCCGAACCCGGTGGTGTTTGGCGACACCAAGGAGGGAACGTTCGGGATTCGGCTTGCTCCGGAGCTGAATTCTCCCCCGGCGGAGATGATTGACTCGAACGGCGCGGAAGGCGAGAAAGGTATCTGGGGGACCCGCGCAAACTGGGTGAACTACGACGGGACCATCAACGGCGAGAATCTCGGGATTGCCGTCTTTGACAGCCCGCGAAGCTTCCGCCATCCCACCTACTGGCATGCCCGCGGGTACGGCTTGTTTGCGGCAAATCCGTTCGGCTGGAGCTTTTTCACCCGCGACCCGCTGCAGGATGGCAGCTATACCCTCCATGAAGGCAAAAGCCTGCTTTTCCGCTACCGCGTTTTCATTCACGACGGCGATTACAAACAGGCCGACGTGGCCGGCGCATACCGAAAGTACGCCGAGCAGGAAAAGTGAGGCAGAGGTAAATTTCCACCCTCGAACACATTATGACGAAAGGGGACGCCATGTCAGAAGAAACCAGGAAACCTGAGGTGAGCCGCCGTGATTTTCTCAAGAAAGGAATGGGAACGACGGCGGGCCTTGCTGCGCTCAGCAGCATCAGCTTCCTCACTCGCCCGGAAAGGATTTTCGGGGCGAATGATCGTGTTCGTGTGGCCGTCTGCGGAGTGCACGGCCGTGGTTT
>JAJYJL010000111.1 GCA_021789565.1 Acidobacteriota bacterium | reverse complement strand
GAATCGATCAAGCAAAAACTCTCGCGCTGCCGCCAGACTCTGGAACAGATTCAACCTGGTTGTACTCAGCCTCGCAGTCGAAAAAGGCCAAAAACATTGCCCAGTTAATTCGTGGACACTACACTAGAATTCGACGATTCTTACTGGGCCACCCTCCTGCGGCCCAGCCTCACCATGGTGCACCAGCCGGCGCGCGAAATCGGCATGACCGCCGCCCGCATGCTCATCGAATACATCGATGGCCGGCCGAATCAGACCTCCGTGCAACGCCTGCCCACCCGCTTGATGGTTCGTGACTCCTGCGCTCCGCCTGCCGGCGCAGAAAAGCCATCTCGACTCGGCGCTCCGAAAAAAAGTCCCGCCCACAGCCCCCGGCAGCTCCGCAGCGCATGAGGCGCAGAAGCCAGGCCTGCCAGCCAGTGGCAGGGTTAGCGCGGAAGCCCATACGAAAAGGCTGCCCGCAAGCGCCGGGCTTGACCATGGCAGCGGTTCATTTACTCGAGGAAAGACTTCAGGCCTGATAGATCTTCCAGCACCTTCAGATCCATATTAATTCCCAGGCCCGGTCGTCCCGGAATCGCCAGCATACCCACTGAGTCAAGCTTCCAGGCTTCTTTAACCAACTCATCAATAAAAGGAGACCCGGTGAGGTACTCCACCAGGTCAATTTTGGGGAATGCGGAGGCCAGTTGCAGGTCAGCGGCAAGGCCAACGGCCGTGTTCCAGCCGTGCGGAATCATCCGCGCGCCGTTTTCCTCCGCCATCCAGGCGATGCGGCGCGACTCGCTCAGCCCGCCCACCTTGGTCGAGTCCGGTTGGACAATATCGAAGGCGCCCGCCCGCAGCCATGGCTGGAATGACTGCCGCCGCGTCAGCACTTCGCCGCCGGCAATCGGCACGCGCGACTGGCGGCGCAGGGCCACATAATCATCCAGGGCATCTGGCGGCAAAGGCTCCTCAAACCACGCAACCTCATACTCGGCCAGCATCTCGGCGGTCCTCACCGCCCACTTGTAATCCTGCGGCCAGAAGGCGTCGCTGGCGCCAGCATCCACCATCAGAAGGCAGTCGTCGCCAATCGCTTCACGCGCCGCGTAGACGATGGCCTCATCCGTTGCCTCATCGTGCCGCCCAAAAGGTCCCCAGCCGATCTTGAAGGCGCGAAACCCCTGCTCCTTCAAAGGGAGCAACTCTCCGGCCATGCGCTCAGGCTGCTGCATCAGCAGCGAAGCGTAAGGCCGCACGCGATCGCGGTAACGGCCCCCCAGCAGGCGACCGACCGGCTGCCCCGTGGCCTGCCCCAGAATGTCCCACAATGCGATGTCGATGCCGCTGATGGCGTGGGTGATGGAGCCGCCGCGTCCCAGCCAGAAGGTGTTCTGGTGCAGGATCTCGCTGACCCGCTCGGGCTCCAGAGCATTTTGGCCTTCGTAAAGTGGGCGCAGAACTGCGAGCGCGCCGCGAACCAGGTCGTCGCTGGTGAAAGCGCTCCCCCAGCCGGTCACACCCTCATCCGTGAGCACTGCGATCAAGGTGTGGATGCAATCCTGCGGCTCGGGCTCGTTTGTCCATCCGCCTTTGGGAGTCCGGCCTCGCAGCCCGGCGGCTCGTATTTCACGAATCTTCATGATGTCGGCGGTTCCTCCGTTCGAAAATGTGCGGCGCGGGAGTCCATTCCACAGGGTCGGAAAAACAGGCCGCCCGACCCGGCGGTGGCAGGCAAAGATTTCCGCTCCACGAGTGGCGATGAAGTCTTCGTACCGGCCCAGGACCGGGTTGAATGATGAAATCTCCTGTTTGCGTTCACAGACCAGGATTCGGCCTACCTATCCTGCTCCTGAAAGAACAAACCTGGAACCGCCTGCACAGTATTGTTCATGGGTGCTGCAAATTCAAGCTCTTTGCCTGCTCGACGTCCCGCGACGCCGTCACCGGCGGGACAAACGCAACCGAAGGAGCGGCGCCTTCGACAACCGGCAGGCTGCGGGCGGCATTCCTCATCTCAGGCGCCACCGCCGCGCCTCCCTCTGACAACACCCTTAAAATGCCACGCGGATTTGTGCTAAACTCTTTGGTGCAGTTCCAAATCTAATCACTTGAGATTCACGGGCCGTTAGCTCAATTGGCAGAGCAACTGACTCTTAATCAGTAGGTTGGGGGTTCGATTCCCTCACGGCTCACCATCAACCTTTGACATGCCGCAAGACCAGGATGTTTACTTTCCCTTTTGCAACCTTCGTGCCGGCTTCAAAGATCTCCGCTCAGGCCGGGATGGAAAGTTCTTTTCAGCCGGCAGTGGTTTTCGAGGCATTCCCGGCATAAACCTCCGCCCTTCACTCAAAATCGGCTTCCCGGCGCTGGACCGCAAGTTTAAGATTCATCAGGCGTAACCCTACCGCCTTGAAACTCGTCATCACCCCTTGCCACGTCTTCCACTTCAGGTTTAAATGTGGGATAATTTTGCGACCAGCAGAATACAGGAACACATGAGCAGAGTTCGTCATTTCCTTTTATTCATATCACTTTCGTCTTTGATGCTTCTGGGGGCGTGCAGCGGAGGCGATGCGCCGGCGCACGGTTCAACAACCAGCGGAGAGGTTGCGCGCCCGCAATCCACCACTGCAGTGCCTGTTGTGGTGGGGCAGGCCGAGCGCACAACCGTTCCCATCGAACTCACCGCTATTGGAACCGGCCAGGCTTATCAGACCGTGTCCGTGGAGTCGCAGGTTGACGGGATCGTCAAGGAAGTCCACTACCGCCAGGGCCAGTTTGTCAGCAAGGGTGACCTGCTGGTGACGCTGGACATGGACCCTTTCCGCGCGGCGCTCGCCCAGGCTGAAGCTGCTCTCGCCCGGGATAAAGCCCAGTCAGAGCTGAGCCAGTCGGAACTTCAACGCAGCCAAAGCCTCTATAAAGAAGGCATTGTTTCACCGCAGCAGTATGACCAATCGCAAGCAACCTTTGCGGGCGCCCAAGCCGTGGTTCACGCCGACGAGGCTGCTATTCAGACGGCCAAAATTCAACTTTCCTATTGCTCCATCTACGCTCCCATCAGCGGAGTTACGGGGGCCCAGCTTGTTTCTCCGGGCGCCACAGTGAAAGCCCATGACGTGCCCACGCTGGTGGTGATCAACCAGGTGGAGCCTATCTACGTCAATTTTTCTGTTCCACAACAGTATCTGCAACCCATCAAGGATTCCATGGCGCGCTCCCGGTTGCGCGTCCAGGCCACCCCGCCCGGCAGCACCACCCCTGAATCGGGAGTTCTGACTTTTGTGAACAACACGGTGGACACCACCACCGGCACAATCCAGTTGATGGCGACCTTTTCCAATGCCAGGCATCGTCTTTGGCCCGGCCAGTACTCCAACGTGCTACTGAACCTGGGACAGCAGCACAATGTGCTGGTGGTGCCTTCTCAATCCGTGCAAATGGGGCAGCAGGGCGACTACATCTTTGTTGTAAACCCCGACAAGACTGTTGACGTGCGGCAGGTGAAAGTGGGGCAAACTGTCAACAACCAAACTGAAATTGTGCAAGGACTCAATCCAGGCGAAACGGTGGTGACAGACGGGCAGGTGCGCCTGGTTCCCGGGAGCAAGGTTTATTTTACGAAGTCTCTGTAAAGAGTCAGGAATGTCATGAATTTCTGCGAACCCTTTATACGCCGGCCGGTCATGACCAGCCTTGTGATGCTGGCTATTCTGCTCTTCGGCATCATCGGCTACCACTACCTGGCCGTCAGTGACCTGCCCAACGTCGATTTCCCCACCATCGAGGTCTCTGCCGGGCTTCCAGGCGCCAGTCCGGACACCATGGCCTCGTCCGTGGCGACGCCTCTGGAAAAGCAGTTCACCACCATTGCCGGCCTGGATTCGATGACGTCAACCAGCTCTCTCGGCAACACGTCAATCACCCTGCAGTTTGATCTCAGCAGAAACATCGATTCGGCCGCCCTCGACGTACAATCAGCCATCTCCGCAGCCGCCAGTCAGCTTCCGGCAAATCTGCCCTTTCCACCGACACTGCGAAAAGTGAACCCGGCCGACCAGGCCATCTTTATGCTGGCTGTCACTTCACCGACCCTTCCGCTCTACAGAGTAGACCAATATGCTGAAACCCTGGTAGCCGAGCAAATTTCAATGGTTCCCGGGGTCGCTGAAGTTGAGGTCCATGGTTCGGCCAAGTACGCTGTGCGGGTCCAACTGAACCCCAAGGCCCTTGCCAGCCGCCATATCGGGATTGACCAGGTTGAGCAGGCCATTCGAAATGCCAACGTTAACATGCCCATGGGGACGCTCTACGGCGCCCACAAAGCCTTTAACCTGGAATCCAACGGGCAGCTTTCCGACGCTCGGGTCTATCGGCCCCTGGTTGTCGCTTACCGTAACGGGGCCCCGGTGCGGCTGGACCAGGTGGCAACCGTCAACAACGGAGTGCAGGATAATTACGTAGCCAACTGGATCAACGGCATGCCTGGCATCATGCTGGCCGTCCAGCGGCAACCCGGCACCAACACCATCGACATCGTTAAAAACATCCGCAAACTTCTGCCGCGCTTTTACTCGATTCTGCCACCCTCCATCCATCTCTCCATCGAGTACGACCGCTCCGTTTCCATCGAAGAATCCGTCAACGACGTCAAATTCACGCTGGTGCTTGCCATCTTCCTGGTGGTCCTGGTCATCTTTCTCTTCCTGCGGAATGCTTCTGCCACCGTCATCCCGAGCATGGCCCTGCCCATGGCCATCATGGGCACCTTCGCGGTGATGTATCTGCTGGGCTATACCATAGACAATCTGTCTTTACTGGCCTTGACCCTCTCTGTGGGCTTCGTTGTCGACGACGCCATTGTGATGCTGGAGAATATCGTGCGGCACCTGGAAATGGGCAAGACGCCCCTCCAGGCCGCACTGGATGGTTCAAAGGAAGTCAACTTCACCATTCTCTCCATGACACTCTCGCTGGCCGTCGTTTTCCTTCCGGTCTTTTTCATGCCGGGCGTCTTCGGGCGTCTGCTCCATGAATTTGCCGTGGTCATCATTTCCGCGGTGCTGGTTTCCGGCGTAGTCTCTGTCACTCTCAGCCCGATGCTCGCCCGCCGCTATTTGCGTCACCAGCACGAAAAACGGCAAAAGTGGCTGTATCGCAAATTGGAAAACATCCTGGATACCTCGCTCCGCTGGTATGGATGGAGCCTCCGATTGGCCTTGCGGCATCGCGCAGTCGTGATGATTCTAGGTTTTCTCGTGCTAGTAGGAACTGCGTGGGAGTTTTGGATAATCCCTAAAGGCTTCCTGCCGGGTGGCGATTCGGGACGGATTGCGGTGGCAACACAGGCCAATCAGGGAATCTCCTTTGACTCCATGGCGCTGCATCAGCAGGCCATCAATCGCATCCTGAAGGCTGACCCGAGCGTGGTTCAATTTTTCTCGGGCATCGGCGGAGGGTTCAACAACGGCATGAACAATGGGCACGCCTTCCTTCACTTGCTGGACCGTCCCAACCGCCCCTGGAGCCACAGTGCCGCGTATGATCACCTGGTTGCCCGCTACGGCCACGACCCCGCCCTCGACGACGTAGTCCGCTGGGTTCGCCCGCTCTATGAGCACCATATGACCATCGACGACGTCATCCATGAACTGCAGCCGAAGGTGGATAAGGTCCCGGGAATTCGCGTGTTTATGACGAACCCGCCTCCCATCCGGATCGGCGGCAACGCGACCAAGAGCCTCTACCAGTTCACCCTGGCGAGCCCTGAGGCGGACGATCTCTACAAAAACGCCGAGCAGTTTGAAGCAAAAATGAGGAATTTGCCCGGCCTTGAGGACGTCACGAGCGACCTGCAGATCAAAAACCCCCAGGCCAACGTCGTGGTAGACCGCGATAAGGCGGCTGCGCTGGGAGTGAGCCCGCAGCAGGTTGAAGACGCTCTCTACAGCGCTTACGGCCAGCGGCTCGTTTCTCCCATCTACACTTCAAGTGATGAATACTGGGTGGTAATGCAGGTGCAGGACAAGTTCCAGAGCGACCCCAACATGCTCTCAGAGCTTTACATCAGTTCGTCCTCTGGCCAGCTTGTTCCACTCAGCGCCGTCTCGAAATTTACGACCAGCGTCGGCCCGCTCACCGTAAATCACAGCGGCCAGCTTCCCTCCGTGACGATGTCATTTGATCTCGCTCCGGGCGTCGCTCTGGGCCAGGCGGTGAGCGAAGTGGAGGCGCTTGCCAGTTCCACGCTGCCCATATCCATCACAACCGACTTCCAGGGCGCCGCCCATGCCTTCAAGGAATCCCTCACGGGACTGGGCATCCTGCTGATCATGACGGTGCTTGTGATCTATATTGTCCTGGGCATCCTTTACGAAAGCTATGCCCACCCCATCACGATCCTGACCGGCTTGCCGGCCGCAGCTTTCGGCGGTCTGCTCACCCTCTCGCTATTCCACATGGACCTCGACCTCTACGGCTTCGTCGGCCTCATCATGCTGATCGGCATTGTCAAGAAGAACGCCATCATGATGGTCGATTTCGCTTTGGAAGCGGAACGGAAGCACAATTACACCGCAAGCGAAGCCGCTTATCAGGGATCCATGATTCGCTTCCGCCCCATCATGATGACCACCGCGTGCGCCATCATCGGCACACTGCCCATCGCCATCGGCATTGGCGCCGACGCCGACTCTCGCCGCCCGCTGGGCGTTTGCGTGGTGGGCGGCCTGCTGTTTGCCCAGCTTGTAACGCTCTATCTCACGCCGGTCTTTTACACCTATATGGATGCCTTCCTGAGATGGCGCCAGCGCAGCAAAAGGCAGGAGGACCCCGAAACTGCCGTCGCACCTGTGCTTTCACCAGAGGCTGAGCACTTTTCAAAGAATTAGATTTTCCTGGCGGAAGGTTTGTGTTTCTTCACAGCCCGCTTCGTGGCAGCATCTAACTGGAAATTCACTTTAAGGAAAACACCCCAATCATCCCAGCGTGCCGGACCAACCCAGTGTGACGATAGCAAGAATCAGCACCAGCAGCCCGGCGCCCATAAACACCCGCTCAACCGAGCGCGAAAAACGCCACTCGCCCGCAAGGATGCCGCAGACGTTGGCAGTGAGCAGGCCGACGGAGAGGCTGAGCGGCCAGCCTATGGCCGGACCCAGCCTGCCCAGCCTGGGCGCGGCGGAACCGTAAACAAAGATGCTCCCGCCCCATAGCAGGCCCATCAACAGCGTCAGCCCATAAAGCGATGCGGTATTACGCTGCATATATTTTCCAAAGCTCATGTTGCGCTTGAATAAATACGCGCAAAACCCCAGATTCGAAACGGCTCCGCCCGTCAGCATCAGCAACCAAACCAGGTTTGAACCCGCAAAGGCGCTGTTGCCCATGTGGACTGCGGATTGGACAATCCCCTGCGCGCCGCTGTAGCCAATGTTGAAGACCGCCGACAGAACTCCGGCGCCGGCGCAGAGCAGGAGGCCGGTCCAGAATGGCCGGGCTTCACCCACCATTTCCTGCCGGACATTTTCGTTCATCTGGCTGCGCTCCTTCAGCTTTGCAGCGTAGCCGCAGAAGGCGATGCCCGCAATCGCAATCACCGTTCCCGCCATGATTGCCTCACCCTGCTTTTCAAACAGCTTGCCCGGATCGAGCAACAGGATCGGCAGAAACGAGCCCAGGGAGGAACTGATGGCCAGCACGAAAGTGTTGGCCAGAGAAATGCCAATGGCGCTGACGCTCTGCCCGAACATGACGGCCCCAAAACCCCACGCAAAGCCGCACACAATCGCCATGACAATGGCATGGGTCGGCGCCTGCTGAAGAGCTTCGCGAAGGTTGGAAACGGTTGTCCACGCAATAACAACGGGCATCAGAATGCAAGCGACCACAATAAAAAGCGCCCAGACGTTCTCCCACGACCATCGCCCCAGGTATCGCATGGGCAGCGTGAAAGTTCCGTTCATCAGCCCGGAAACGACTGCGAGCGCCAGACCTATCGCCACCGCAGATGAAATTGCGTTCATAGTTCCTCAAATCCGCTTGTACAGGCCAGCCGTTTTAAGATTCACCCGTTTCCGCCCGAAGCTCATTCAGCCGCTTCCTTAATTTCTCGGTCAAGTCGCGATAACCAGGATCGCCGTAGAGATTATGAAGCTCGCGCGGATCTTTCTGAAGGTCATAGAGCTCATATTCCTTAGGCTCTTCCTCGTAATACTCAATAAACTTGTACCGTTCGGTCCGGACGCCGTGATTCTTGGGAACCATATTCGGCCCTGGGAATTCGTAAAACGAATAGAGCCAGTCCCTTCGCCAGCCCGCGCTATTACCGCGGATCAGCGGAACCACACTCCGGCCCTGAATGCGCGATGGAATTTTAACACCTGCCAGATCCAGAACCGTGGGGGCGATATCGATGTTCAATACCATCTGGTCGAGCACCGTCCCCGGCCTCGTCAGCTTCGGGTAGCGGATGTTCAACGGAACCCTGATCGCAGGTTCATGCATGAAGCGTTTATCTATAAAATGCCACTCACCCAGGAAATACCCATGATCGGCGGTGGTCATCACCACCGTATCGTCGAGCTTCTTTGAATCTTCCAGCACGCGCAGCAGTCGGCCCAGGTACTCGTCGGCTGCCACGGTGTTGGCGTTGTGGCTTTTAACGATCTGTTCCAGGGTCGAACAGTACTCGAAAGCGCCAAGTTTGTTGTCAGCGTGGGCAAATGCCCTGGGTTTTCCGGGATACCCTTTCAGGTCTTCGTCAAACGTTTTCGGCTTCTGGACAGAGACACCATCATACAACTGCTCGAGATGACGGGGGCGGATGCCCTCGCCATGCGGGACCTTCAGCCAGACAAAAAGGCAGAAGGGCTTCTCTCTCCTTCCCTGAAGCCATCCGACAGCGGCGTTGGTAACGAGGTCATCCACATAGCCGCGGTATTCGCGGTCTACCCCGATCTTTCCATAGTGCCCTTCAGCAATGCGCGGGTTCAGGTAAGGCTGCTGTATCAGGTAGCCAAAGTAGTAGTCCCAGTAATGATCGCGCAGTGCGCCCTTGATATGCGATTTTCCGCAGAAGGCAACCTCATAACCCGCCTCATGCAGATAATCCGAAATGATCTTCACGCCTTCGGCCAGCGGACGTTCCTTGTTGTCGATCACTCCGTTGCTCCGCGAGTAGAGTCCCGTCAGGATGGCTCCGCGGCTGGGAGCGCAAAGCGCGTTTACCACAAACGCATTTCTGAACTGCAGTCCTTCGCGAGCAACCCGATCCATGTTAGGCGTCTGAATCATGCCGTTGATGTTGTTCTGGTCCCACGGCAGGGCCGATGGTCCGGCTTGCGCCATGTAGCTGAACTGGTCCGGCCGTTGGCCATCGGTCATGAAGATAACGAAGTTTGGCCGCCTACCCTTCTTCCCTTCCGCGGGCTGGCCCTGCCCGGCAACCAAAGGAGCAGCTATCGAACCACTTACCGCCGAGACTCCGACTTGCAGAGCTTCACGGCGCGAGACTTTCTTCTCAATGTCCAAACGCTGTTCACCTCACGCTCTTCGTCGTGGACTGCTGGTATTAAACAGAGGATACCGCCATGCCAGGGACTTGCACAAAATCATGTCTGTCGCTTACTGAACATGATTGCTGCCAGATCTTTCAGATCCGCGTCAAGATTGATGCGTCCCGTCAATTCCCACAGCGAAGTGCGGAGATGGCGCATTCCCAGCACGGCCGTGATCCAGGACTGCGTCCAGCCGGTCTCGATTGACCATGGCCCCCAGCCCCAGTCTGATCCGCTGGCCCAGTAATCCCACCTTCCATAATCAAACGCCCGAAACCAGCCGCCGGCCAGTTCCGGATGCTTTTCTGACCTGATCTGGATGCGGCAAAGAAACTCCGCAAGCTTGTTTACCGCCTGAACATACATCGAGTCGCGGGTGGCGACCGCCGCTTCGTGCAGGCCCAGAAAGGCAAAATTGGTGGTATAAAGCAAGTCACAAACCGGATCACCATTCTGCTGGAGCAGCGGCGCCTCAGAAGTTCCATAGGCTGCATTCGATTTTGGCGGGCCATACTCCCCTCCACTTTCGGAACCGACCTCCTCGCGAATAGCTCCTGATATGTCCTGAAAATCGAGCAGGTCTCTGGCGACGCGTTTGAGCCAGCCGCGATGCTCCGGTGTGTTGTGAATCTGCACGAGCCAGGACAGCGGCAAAAGCATTCGGGCTCGCTCCTGCTGCAGGCCATTGGTCCACCGCCAGTGGTCAGGGTACGCTGCCATGGTCATGCGAATAGCCGTCCGGGTCCGTTGCAGGAAAGGCTCGTAATGTGTCTTCTCATAGGCGCGTAGAAAACACGCCCACAGGTATGCCTCGTAATGAGGATGGTAGTTGATGAACTTCTCCTCGTAGAAGTGACGCCAGCCGAATTTCTGCAACTGCACATCGGTCAGCGAGTTGTGCCGAAACCCCAGCGTACCTGTCGTGCGCAAATTGGCCAGCAGGCAGCGAAGTACGCCATTGTCCCAGCGGCTTGAGCGCAACAGGCCGGCCGCTGCCATAGTTCCCAGCATGCTTCGGGCGTTGTCATCGCCGTAATATGTCCCCGGCGCCAGCGGCAGGGTCCAACCCACCAGGCCGTAAGATGAACTCCTGGGGTCGCCTCTGGGGCCTGAAGCGAGTTGCGAGTTGTAGTAGATAAAGTCGTTCAGGTTCCGGGCATTTGTACTGTTTTCCGGCTTCTTTTCAATGGCGCCTGACAGCGCCATGCTCATCGACACTTCGCCAATGCAATCGTTGCGAAGGTTCCAACCAACTGGCTGCTTTCCGTTCCATTCAATGTTGCTCGAAAAACCTTCCAGCACTCCTTCACTGCCGTCGCCCAGGGGCCATTCGGAATCCAGGTTGTACCGAACATCAGTATCCCTGGCGTACTTGTAAACCATCCGCTTCCATGAAGGCGCCACAAACATCGTGGCGTTTGAATACCACGCGACACCTTTTCCAAAAGACTCGAGTTCGGCGTTCTCACGCAGCGCTTCGTCTTTCCAGCAGGCCGGGCGCACCGCAGCAGTCCAGTGGAGCAACGTGGATTGGCGTCCCGGCAAGAGCCATTCTAAAATCCACCGCCATACACAGCTCCACGCCTCGGGCGGCGCATACCGGCCCAGGACAAATTCGCTCAGCTTTGTTGTGGCAACAAGAATGTCCCGGTCGGGGTGCTTGAAAAGGATGGGATGCACACCCTCCCTGGGAAGCCCGTAGACAGCGGAATCAAATCCCGCCACACGTGCGAGAACCAGTTCGGCCGCCCGGGATTCCACGGGAATGTAGATGCAATCATGCAGCGCCAGAATCCGCATCCGTTTGAGCGCGGGAGCAAACGAGTTTGTCGCGACCACGCAGCGTTCGAGGATGTTGTGATACCTGCCCTCCGCCGCGTGTTGCGGGTCACCCAAAGTCAGGCCCGGAACAGTATCAGGAAACTCCACGTACAGGCGCAGTCTCTTCTTTGCAGCCTGCTCATAAACCGCAGTATCGATGGAGGTCTTCTGGCGGGGATAACCCTCTGCAAGCGCCAGGACACCGGAACCCTCGCGCGCATGCGCGACAGCGTCTTTGACATGGCCGTAGCGCTTAATCGCAACGCCCGAAGCCACTGCCGCCTGGTAGAGATCGTTGTTTTCACCACATGCAAAATGCAGCGGACTTTGCACCCGAGTCACTGCGAGCGTGGGAACAAAGGCCACAATCGGGATCGCGCCCAATGCTTTCAGAACCTCACGGCGTACAGGTCTTTCATTAATATCGATAATTTCACTCCTCCCCCGATCCGTTGATAAGGGGCCGGTGGTCTGCGCTTGCATGTCGCTCAGCCTTGTGACAACCGGCAATGAGGGCCTGCGGAGCCCGGAGCGGCGGGTGCAGGCCGGCGCGGATTTCTCACCC
>JAJYJL010000110.1 GCA_021789565.1 Acidobacteriota bacterium | reverse complement strand
CGGCGTCCGAGATCTCGCTTACGAAACCAAGGTTTGATTTTAAATTCGTTCATCATTGTCCAGGTCCTCCTCGTTTTCAGGCTATTCTGTAAGCACTGCGCTGTGGATGGGCGACCAGCCATTCGTCACGACTGAATAGGTATCGTTGATAGTGGTCGTATTTGCTATCTTCACGGTGTCAGCTATCAGAATCGTGTAGGCAGAGTCTGCGCTGTTCCCGGAATAAGTAAGGCTAGTGGTGGGAAAATAGAGCGTCCCCTGCACGTCCGTGCCACTGCCGCCAGCGATATTGGTGTCATCGCTGGAAGAACCGTCAACGATGGACCTGTCCTGAAAGAACAGAACCCCGTTGTAGGTGCCCGAGGTCGGGGAGATCAGTTGGCTGTTACTTCCCCCCGTAATCGACACGCCCTTGAAAGAAGTTGAGGTGCCCGTAATGTAGAAGGTGACGCCGTTGCCGTGCACATTGGCGCCTCCACTGATGTTCATCCCCCCGCCGTTGATGATGTAGGTTCCGGGACTGAAGGTGACATCGGTGGACCCACCGCTGATATTGATTCCTCCGCAATAGACCCCCGGATAGATTGTGGTCGTGCCGCCAGTAATGGATGTGCTCGTATAGTTGCATGGCCCCACTGTGGGCGGCTGCAGGAAAGCGAGCGGGTCGCTAAACGGGGCTATCCCGCTTACCGGCATGGGCGTTGGCAGGCAGGACGAGTTATTCTTAAACGTTCCCACCACCCCGATATACTTGGCTGAAAGGCATCCGCCACCGTTCTGGACGAGCGCTGCTGTGGAATTATTTGAGTTGTCCAGAATGCCGCACTGGGCGGTCAGGCTGGTGCTTCCGTTCACCACAAACGCGCTGGAGATAGAGGGATCCAGCGCATAGATGCAGGCGCCGGATACTCCCTGATACGCCACCGCGCGTGTGCTGACCATCTCCGAGTCCACGCCAAGCAGCTTCATAAAAAACGTCGGCTGGCTTTGGGCCACAAGCACTTCCACATAACTCGGATTACCCTGATTCGGCCCGCTCAGCGGCGGATTATTGACCGTAATGGTTGTTCCATTCACTCCATCGGTGAATCCGTTGGTTGACGCGTCCGCCCAGGCGGCCGAGGTGACGTCCCCGTAACCTAATTCAGACGCCCCTGCCAGCGCGGCGCTGTCGGTGGCCGCCTGCATTTGCCTTTTCATGTAACGGAGATATCCCATGTCGATGCCCAGTCCGGCAAAGCCGCACAGGACAATCATTGAAAGTGCCATGAGAAGCAGAGCCTGGCCTGCTTCGCTCTTGTATCGTCTCATTTTCCCCTCCCAGGGTGTTTTCCTGATTCGGCCCCTGATGTCGAGCATCTGTCTTCGCAGGTGTCTCTCCATCTCGGGACAGTCTCAATTTAAAGGAAAGGAAGTTAGAAGGAAATCGGCAGGATTGTGTATATGGCCGGGAAATGTTGTGTAGTTGAGGTAGGCGCAATAATCAGATCGTTAACCAGCCCGTTGGCTTCCCGTAATCTGCACTGAGCGGTCACGGTTCAATCATCTTGTTGCGGATGGCGTAGCGGACGATGTCGGCCAGAGAGTGCAGGTTGAGCTTGCGCATCAGGTTGGCCCGGTGAGTGTCCGCCGTCTTCACGCTGATGTCCAGCGCCGTGGCGACCTCTTTGCTGGTTTTACCCTCGGCCAGCATCTGGACAATTTGCCGCTCGCGTGAAGTCAGCCGGTCCCCGACGGCGATTTCAGTCTGGGCCGGCGCCTGCCCGTGCCGGAACCCTTCCAGGACCATCTCCGCTACCTTTGATGTAAAGAACGGCTTGCCCTCGCTGAGGAAGCGGACAGCATTCACCAGGTCGCGCCGGGCGTCCGTCTTCAGCACGTAACCTCGCGCTCCGGCCGCAAGCACCTCGCGAACCAGTTCGTCGCTTTCATGCATGGTCAAGATCAGGATCTGGGTTCCCGGAAGCTGATTCAGAATCTGTTTCGCCGCCTCCAGGCCGTTCAATTCAGGCATGGTGATGTCCAGCAAGGCAATGTCCGGCAGGGTTTCCAGAGCCTGGCTCACAGCGTCCGACCCGTTTCGGGCTTCGGCAACAATAGTCCATCCGGCCTGGGACTCGATGATGGTCCGCACGCCCTGGCGAACCACCTCATGATCGTCGGCAATCAGGATTTTCAAGGGTTTTGCCATCAGTTCAATCAACAGGGACGCGGGCCGTCACAGCGGTCCCGCTACCGCTTGAAGTGATTTCCAGCCGTCCCCGAAGTTGTTGGAGCCGCTGCTTCATTCCGGCGATCCCGACGCCCAACACGGCTCCTTCCCGCCCTAATTTTTCGAGAGTCTGCGCATCCATTCCATGCCCGTCGTCAGAAACAACCAGGGTCACTTCCTTTGCTGTCCGCCTCATGCAGATGGTCGCCCGCCGGCCCCCCGAGTGGCGGTGAATGTTGGTCAGCGATTCCTGGACAATACGGAACAGGGTGAGTTCAATCTCATTCCCCAATCGTTCCCGCCCATCCGGCAAATCCAGATCCACCTGCACGCCGGACCGTTTGCTGTAGCCTTCCACATACCACCGCAAGGCCGATTGCAACCCGTTCACGTCCAGCAGCGGGGGGTGGAGCAGATAGGAAAAAGTTCGGATTTCACGAACTGATTCTTCGGTGATCTTCAAAGTCTCATCCAGAGTTCTGGCGGCTTCCGGATCCAGATCGAGAGAATCCTTCAGCAGGGACAGGTTGATGACGGCCGCAGCCAGCCCCTGGATCACGCTGTCATGCAGCTCCCGGGCCATATTGCGCCGTTCCTCGTCCTGCACATTCAACAGCCGGGCCGAAAGTTCTTTCAATTCTCTTTCAACCTGCTTCCGGTCCGCGATGTCGTGGGCAATAGCGGAAACGCTAGTGATGCGGCCCATCCGGTCCTTGACGGCCGAAGCGGTCACCGAAACGTCCACGAGGCTTCCGTCTTTGCGCCGCCGCACGGTTTCAAAAGGCCTGACCACTTCACCCTGCTTAAGTCTCTCCAGAACCTCAACCGGTTCGTTCCGCCGGTCGTCCGGGGTAATAATGGAAATGTGCTGGCCTGCAACCTCCCCGGCCAGGTATCCGAACATCTGCTCTGCTCCGCGGTTCCAGCTTGTGATGTACCCGCTCAGGGTTGACCCATAGATGGCATCCTGCGAGGATTCAACAATGGCCGCCAGCTTGGCGACCGACGCCAGGGCCCTCTTGTTCTCCGTAACATCCAGGGCAATGCCGATCACGCCGCCGATTTCATCAAAAGCGTTGCGGAGCGGCTGGACATTCACAGAAAAAATGTTTCCCGCCATATTATATTCGTAGGAGCGATGCTGACCCTTCAGAGCGGCGACATGGGCGACAAGGGGAACAGACAACCCTTCGGGATCGTCAAAAAAGTCCTGTAGCGTCCTTCCGATGAATTCTTCAGGGCGAACAAGGGCAGGCCCAAGAACTGTGCCCGACGCAGACAGGACATGGAGGTCCTTATCAGTCGTCCAGACTGCAGCGGGGATCTGATCGAAAATAAGGCGCAATTGCTTTTCGCTCGCCAGCAGTTTCTCCTCGGCAAGCTTGCGGCCTGTCATGTCTGTGGCAATAATGCAAAGCCTCTGCATACCGTCTGTCTTCATCGGCCGGACGGAGAGTTGCACCGGGACTGCCGCGCCGTTCGCGCAGATCAACTCGCATTCACTCCGGTACCCGGTAGCTTCCTTCTGTTCCTGAAACTGTCCCAGAAAAGGACAGTCCCCCGGCGAAACAAACTGCAGAAACGACGACCCGATCACCTTGTCCAGAGGCATGCCCACCATGTCTGCGAAACGCCGGTTGCTGTAGACGATAGTTCCGTCCGCAGCAACCATCACAGCGCCTTCATTCATTGTTTCCACAAACACGCGGTAGGGCAGCGTGCCGCCGGGCAGTGTGAAGGTCTGGTCTTTTTCTTTTCCCGAAACCATCAACGCGTCTTCGTCTCCGTTCCGGATGGCTTCGAGGGTTTGCTGGAGAGCTTGAACCTGAGACTTCAGGCGGACAATTTCCTGGAGATGTCTTTTTGGCTTTCCGGTCTTCCCAGCGTCCACGCGCTTCACCTTTGAAGGGCCATTGGGGTGACAGGCGTTTCACCCCAGACGGCCGACGGTCTCGCGGAGGGAAAAAGGACAAACGCGCACATGGGCGGGCACAATGTTCACCTGGGCACAACGAGCCGATAATTACTGACCCCAGCTTTCATGGAATGCCAGACTAGCCATTCCGCCGATTTTCCCAGGTCGCATTTCAAACCAGTCATCGCCCCCTCCGCAGCCTGGCCCCCGTGCGTTATTTCGCGATCACTGGATCTGTTCAAGATAAAAAAGGGTATGCACAACACCCCCAGTTGATCCGGTCGCCCCGGGAACAACCATTGACGCCAAACCTGGCCGCCTGGCCCGGGCACAATCCGGGTTTACCAGACAGCCAATGTTCTCAATCTTAAACACCGGAGTCAAGTACCTATTTGAAAATGTTCTGAAGATTTCCAAACCTGCCAGCATTTTGGAGCTGCCCGGAGATGTGACAATCCAAAAAAAAGCCCCCCGGCGCAGCCATGCTGGCACACCGGAGGGCAAATTAGTAGTTGTTCATCCAGCCAGGCGCTCAGACCTGTTGGCTGGCCGGGTGGAACGCGGAACTGTTCACTTCAACCAACTCGTAAGGGCGCCGCTCACGGGCCGGGCGTCACCGGCGAGACTTGCAGGTCGGAACGGGTTAGGGCCATGGAAGCGAGGATTGCGCCGCCGCCGCCGGAAGTGGCTCCTGCCACCACTCCCATCTGACGGCTGAAATCAGGCCGGGCAGAAGGGAATCCCGTGCCGGTGGCCTTCGGGGCGGGGCCGGCGGTTGTGGCAACTGTCAGCGTGTGGCCCTTTTCAACTTCTCTCGTGGCACCATCTTTTTCCACTTTCAGGCTCCCATCCCTGGCAGTCACCACCAGCAGGCCGTTGGCCAGGGAGATTTCACCCAGTGTCCGCGGTTCACCGGCCGGCGCCACGATTACATCGCCGGCATTGATCCGCAATCTGCTGCCGTCCGCCGGGTGATAAAGCGAGAGATTGCCACGCGCCATTTGAACCGTCAGGGTGCGTGCTTCACGCAGAAAAACAGCTTCTGAATCGCTGCCCAGGATCATCCGGTTGCCACGGTCCAGGGTCACCATCGCAAGCCCGTTATTCACGGCAACCTGATCGCCGCTCAGAAGCACCGTGTGCGGCAGAGGCGCGTGGCCGTCCAGCGTGGCGTTCCGGCTCCCCACCAGCGAACCCACAGCATCGGGACCTCCGCCCGCCGCGGTTGCTGCCAGCGCCATTGCCCAGGCAAGCGCCCAGACTCCCCTGAACCATTTTTTACCAGCCATTCACCGCCTCCTTCTCTAAGGCGTAATTGTGGTTTCAGGAAACGATCGCGGAGCCGCAGCCTGCCGGCTGCAATCGCCTGCTCTCGCGGTCCCATCAGCGTCGTGGAGAAAATGGACGAGGAGATCGACCTCGCCAAGGATCTTCAGCACCCGGACCTCATCCTTGGGATCTGGCGCTTTGCTTCCAAGCTGAATCACCCGGGGCGTACCGCCGCTCACATATCCCAGTGAAGCCAAGTCCTCGCGGGTCTGCTCGGTCACGGGGCTGGAGACCAGTTTTTCGTTGCGCTTGTCCTGGCCAATAATGGACCAGAGACGCGCATCCATTCGGGACACGATAACCGGCTCTCGCGAGTCCACATTAGTCGCCTCGGAGGGATCGTCCTTTAGGTTGTAGAGCTCGGGCCGCGGCGCCAGGATAAACTTCCACTGGTTCGTGCGAACAGCCCTAAGCTCAGACCATCCCAAATCGGTGCGCGGATAAAGGGTTTCCAGATAGGCTGTGTCGGTAGGCAGGAACTGCCCTTTCTGGATCAGCGGCAGCAGGTCCACGCCCTGCGCCTCCTTGCCCGGCGCGAGATGGAGGAAGGCCAGAATGGTGGGCATGATGTCGATGGAGCGGACCTGCTGCGCAATCACTTTGCCCGCCGGAATCCCCGGACCGGCAATAATCAGAGGCACGTGCATGGTGGAGTCATAAAGGAAAACACCATGCGTGTCCTCGCCATGCTCACCCAGGCTTTCTCCATGATCAGCCGTCACCACGATCAGTGTCCGATCCACAAGGCCCTGTGCCTTGAGGTCATCAAACAGCCGCCCCAGTTGACTGTCCTTCAGCACGGTGGTTCGTAGCAATCCATAAAAAATCGTCATTCCGCAAGGCGGGAGGCCCCAAAAGGTTGGCCACAAGCTGGAAGGGCCCGAGGCTAAGAATTGAGCAGGCAGAACGCCAGGGAAAACATTCCCAGCAGGTGTCCCGCAAAGAGCCTCCAGGTTTTCCACGAGGCAAGCTCCCTGAGGGCCGGCAGCTTGAACCGGAAAGCGGGCTCCACTTGCCGGGAGGCGAGGTCCTCAACGATTTCAGCGTAACCGGCCATCAGTCTGTCGCGCGAAAATCGCTCGCGCGCGCAACGCTCACCCCTCCGGCCCATTTTGCGGCGCAAGGCAGGAGGAGCTTGACCGAGCTTTTCGACCGCCCGGGCCAGGGCCGCCCCGTCAGAAGGCATCACAGAAAGCCCGCACCTGGCTGAAGCCACCAGCCCCGCGGCTTCCCCTCCCACCGAGCAGAGGATGGGCTTTCCGGCCGCCATATATTCGTAAAGTTTGGAGGGAATGGTGATTTCAAAGAGAGGATCGCGGCGCAGGATCAATAGAAGGGCGTCGCACGAGGCCAGAATGGGAGCCACGCGCTCACGCGGAACGCCCTCAAGGAATTCCACATTCCCGAGCCCCCGGATGCGCGCCAGCTTCCGAAGCCGGGCCTTGTCCGTTCCCTCGCCAACCAAAAGGAACTTCACGGCGCTCGCGCGCAGCGCGTCCGCGGCATCGAGAAGCGTCGCAAGTCCCTGCGCCAGCCCGATGTTGCCCGCATATCCCACCACAAACTTTCCATCCAGGTCATGGGACTTGCTGAATTTCCGGCCGGCTGTCGCGGCGCCGAACATTTCCCGGCCGACTCCGTTGGGAACCACCGCCACCCGCGCCGGGTCCATTCCCAGGCGGATGAGATAGTGTCGGAATCCTTCCGTGATGCCCACAATCAGAGCGCAACGGCGGTAGAAAAAGCGCTCAAGCAGGCGAAGCAGGCGGAAGGCCAGGCGGGGCCGCATCACGCCCACGGCCAGAGCAGAGTCAGGCCATATGTCTTGAAGGTCAAAGACCAGCGGCGCGCGATGCCACCAGTGCGCCGGCAAGGCGGCCAGCCCTGCAGGCAAAGGAGAAACCGCCAGAATCACGTCGGGCGGGGGTTGCCGCAACCCGGCCCAGGCCGCGGAGAGCCCAAAGATTGAATAGGTGAGCAGCCGGTTGATCGTCCGGGGATCCTCAGAGCGGAAGACTGGAACACGCACCACACTGTACCCAGCGGCGCTGACTTCCCTGCGGGGCGCCGACTGGCAGAACGGCCGGCCCAGGCTGGAGGGGTGGTTGGGGACCCCGGTCAGGACGGTCACCTGGTGTCCGCGTCGCGCCAGGCTTTCCGCCAGGTCAAACCCCCGCCGGCCCGTGGCGGCGGTTTCCGGCGGAAAGTGCTGCGTAAATATCAGGATTCTCATGCCGAATCTTTCGTCTCCAGTTTTTCCTATGCCACCAGCGCAGGACTTTTCTTCCTCAGTGGCCTCTTCACGCCGTAGTACTGCTTCATCCACTCCAGGGTGAGCGGCAGCCCTTCCGCCAGCGTCACCTTCGTCGCGTGCCCCAGGTCCCGGACGGCTTTGCTCATGTCGAGTTTCTTGTTCCGGGTGGTATAGGGTTCCGAGGTCTGGTAAGTCACCTGGCTGTCGTCTTTGCCGAGGATATCCAGAATGATGTCGGAAACGGTCTTGATGTCGTGATACTCGTCGGACCCGATGTTGTAAGCTTCGCAGGGAATAAAGTTGTCCACGATATTGGCCAGGGTGCGGGCCGCGTCAGTGATGTAGGTTGAACTGCGGTGGTGGTCCAGATAGACGGTGTAGGGAAGGTCGTGCAGCGCGCGGTAACAGAAAAGGCAGTTCACACTGCGATAGTCGCTGTACTTTTCGCCCGGCCCGTAAAGGTTGAACAGCCGGACGCGCACGCTTTCCGTTCCGAACATCCTGGCGGAGTTCAGCACCTGCATCTCGCCCACCCACTTGGTGATGGCGTAATCGTTCAACTGCCGGACTTCAAACCGGTCCATCACGTCTTCGCTCATCACCCCGTCCCAGTCGCCGTAGACTTCGGAACTTGAAAAATAGACCAGCCGGAAGCCGTACCTCTCCTGCATCCGGAGGATGTTCTTGGTCCCCACGGCGTTGGTGTTCCAGAGATTTTCATAAAAATCT
The DNA here is from genome assembly GCA_021789565.1 of Acidobacteriota bacterium. Next base: position 3,519 of record JAJYJL010000110.1, on the reverse strand, counting down.
TCACCGTTCCAGCGGCCGAATTCTCCCGCCAGGTGATAGACGTAATCGAAAGGATGGCTGGCAAACAGACGTTCCAACTGCCGATACTGCGAGACATCGCAGCGGATGGATTGCGGGTCGTGATGGTGAAAGAGGTCGCAAACCCAGACATCGTGCCCGCGCCCGCGCAGTTCTTCCACCAGGAAACTTCCTACGGTCCCCAGACCTCCGGTTGCAAGAATTTTCATGATTTCCCCCTCCTGGATATAGATATTGTTGGTTGGTACTTGGTTGAAGAGTTACCGGATAAAGCCATGGCGCCACATTTCAGGCAGACCGGTCCCGTGCATGGACGCGGCTAAAGCTATAAAACCCTATGGTGGAGACCGCCCTTCGGGTCGCCACTTGAGGCGGAAGTCCGCCGGTCGAACTGTTCCTGTGCCGGGCCGGCCGGGGCGGCAAGCGGCAGGGCTTTCGGAAGGCCCCATCGCTGTTCCGCGGACCGCCGGCCTTCGTAGCGGCGCTCCAGAATCCTGGCGCTGACCAGAAAGGGATACCAGAAGCTCCAGAGAACGTGGTAGACGAACCCGGCGCGCCCGTCCAGAAAACCGAACTTGAGAAAGTAATTCCGGAAGAAAAACAGGAAGGGCCTGACGAGAAGCGGCAGCCGGTTCCAGACCTTCAGTTTGATCCAGCGCTTCCGTTCCTCCTGCCTGCCCCAGAATCGGACGCTGATGGACGAATCGTACCCGCCGGCAAGCGTCTCCTGCAGAAACTCCTCGGCTTCGAGACCCGCGTATCGGTTGTGCCGGGCCACCCAGTCTGCGAGCGGTTTGCGGTCCTCGTGGTCAAACGGCCGCTGCAGGTAACCCGCCGCCCCATCGAGAATCGCGTGCTCGTTCATGGGGCGCTCTTCAAACCGCGCGTGCCGCCACCGGAAGAGCCGCAGGATCCAGGTGGGATAAAGCCCTCCGTGCTTCAGCCAGCATCCCAGAAAATAGTGTCGGGACGTCAAATAATATCCCGCGTGGTCATCAGCCGGATCACGCGCCACCCGGGCGATCTCGGCGGCCAGCTCTGCGGGAACGCGCTCGTCGGCATCGAGCATCAGGACCCAATCATTCGAAAACGGCAGATGGCCGAGCGCCCAGTTTCGCTGCGCGGCGTAGCCCTGGAAGCGATGGGCGCTCACCTTCGCGCCCAGGCGTTCGGCAATCACCACGGTGCTGTCGGTGCTGAATGAATCCACCACAAACACTTCGTCCGCCCAGCGCACGCTTTTGAGGCAGGCGGCGATGTTGGCTTCCTCGTTGCGGGTCAGCACCAGGACGCTGACGGGCGCCTTCGCCGGATTCAGGACCGCCGCCGAAGGAGCTGCGCCTCGGAAACCTCGCAACGGGTTCGTCGGGGAGCGGCCCGCCGCTTCCATCATTCGCCGGGCGTGCGCGCTCCAGCGAAATCGGGCGGCCGATTCCCCGCGCCCCCTGGCCCCGAGGCGCTGGCGGAGATCGCTGTCGGCAGCCAGGCCCTGCAGCCGGTCCGCCAGCTCTTCGGCGCTCAGTGGGTTGAAATAGACCGCGGCCCGCCCGCACACTTCGCGGTTCACCGGCGTGTCCGCCGCCACAATCGGCAGCCCGTGCGACATCGCCTCGGCCATGGGAAATCCGAACGTCTCCGCCAGCGACGGGAACACAAAGATGTCCGCCGCTGCGTAAAGGTCCGCGACCTCTTCCGGGCTTAATGGGCCGGCAAATTCCACCCACTCGGCGATGCCGGGCCGGCGGGCCAGCCGGATGTCTTCCCGGTGAGTAACGGTCCACGCGGCTCCGGGCCAGGCGGGATCGACGGTGGTCTTCAATTTGAATTTGGGGCCGCCGCCGGCATTCAGGATCTCCAGCGCCTTCAGCAGCGTGGTGAGGTCTTTGTGCTCGCTGTAGAGCGAAACGTAGAGCAGCCGGACAGCCCGCTCCCCCGCTCCCGCTCCATTGGCGCGCCGCGCGGCCTCATCCCGCGCTTGTCGGTGCAATTTCGGCGCCTCAACGCCGAACGGATTCACGACGGCTGCCTTCAACCGAACGCAAGCCCGCAGTTCGTCCAGCATGGCCCGGGTGGGCGCCATCACCACGTCCGCGGCGCGGGCGCTTCCGATGGCCAGCCAGCAGCGGAGCGCAAACGCCAGCCGGTATGGCAGTGAATGCCTTGGCAGAAACTTTTCCCGGTAGATATTCGAAGTATAGAGCGGGTTCGTAATCAGCAGAAGCTGCCGCGCGGGACAGAAAAACATGGCGAAGCTTGCCGTGGAGAAGAGCGCGCCGGCCTTCTGCCTTTTCAGGAAGCGCCGCAGCGTCACCTGCTCCCACCACAATCGTCTCAGCGGTCCGGCGCCGCCGATTGGAGTGGGCAGCAGATGGATGTTGGGACCGGGGCGTTCCAGCTTTGCGGCGGTTTCCGGCGGCAGGAAGACCATAAACTCAGCCCCGTCACCCTCGGCGGACAACTGCCGCAGCAGATTTGCGATGTAGTTCGCCGCTCCACCCATCTTCGCTGAAGCTGCGTTGATCACAACCTTCATGGCCTGCGCATCCCACCCCTTTCCGGAGCTGTGTCCTTCCGCCCCGGCAGCAAAAGCGCCCCTGCCGCGGCTTTCCCCACCCCGGCATGCCTGGAACCGCCGCAACCCTTCAGCCAGACAGCCCCTCAGCCCGCTCATCGTAAAATTCTCAAGCGCCCATCGCCGTCCTTCCCGGCCCATCCGCCCGGCCAGTTCCGGGTCGCCGAGAAGCCTGATCAGGCCGCCCGCCACCTCCGCAACCGATTCGGGGTCCACCAGCAGGCCGGTCTTTTCGTGCAGCACGGCTTCGGCGGCGCCACCTCCGGTGCTGCCCAGCACCGGCTTCCCGGCCAGCGCCGCCTCCACGTAGACCCGGCCAAAGCCTTCTCCCTGCCAGCCTTTTCCGTTCAGCGATTCTGTCCGGCTGGGCAAAGCAAAAACTTCGCAGGAGCGATACAAGGCAGCAAGTTGGGCGTCTGGAATGCCGCCGGTAAATTCCACCCGCTCCCCCACGCCCATCTCGCGCGCGAGGCGCTTCAACCCTTCGATACCGTCGCCTTCGCCCGCCACCACGTAGCGCGCATTCGGAAAAGTCCGCAGCACTTGCGGCAGCGCCCTGATCACGGTGTCGAAACCCTTGTAAGAGCTCTCCCGCGAGACCGTCCCCACTGAAAGGATGCGTCTCTCTCTCCGCTCTGAACCCGCGGCAAGGCCGTCTGCGCCGTTTGGGGCCATCAGCCGGCCGGCAAAGTCGTCAGGGATGGCGTTATAAAGCACGCGCATTCGGCTTTGCGGAATGCCGTTGACCCTGGCCACTCTTTCCGCCGTAAAGCGGCTGACGGGAAGCAGAAGTTCGGCCCGCCGGGCGGCCCAGCGCACGTCAGCCGGAAAGCGCCCCCACGCCTCGCTCCCGTGGCAGACCATCCAGAACGGCGTTCCATAGAGCGCGCGCATCGCGCCCGCCACCGGAGAAATCCCGAGATGTGTTG
>JAJYJL010000109.1 GCA_021789565.1 Acidobacteriota bacterium | reverse complement strand
TCTACAGGGTTCAAAGTCTACGCCCAGCGCAGCGCTCCGACGCATATCGCCAACGCGGTGGCCGCGCATGAGTTCCTTCTGATGGGGCCGCGCGGCGAGCCCCGGGGACGGATAGGCGTGATTGATGGCAAACCTGAGCTGCAATTCTACAACGAAGCCGGGAAGTTGTGGTGGTACGCCCCGCCCAAGATGGGTGTTGTGCCGGTAAAGGTGAAGTAACGGCTTCACGATTTGCCGATGAGGACGCCGGCGATGAAGACGAGCGCTCCGCCCAGCAGGACCTGCACGCCGGCGGAGAATGCCGGAGTATCCATGTAGCGGTGCCGCACCCAGGAGATGGCGCTCAGTTCCACAAGCACCACCATGATGGCGACGGTCATTGCCACATGAAAATTCCCAATCAGGAAGGGCATCGTATGGCCGATGCCGCCCAGCGTGGTCATCAGCCCACAGACGGCCCCGCGCAGCCAGGGATGTCCGCGCCCGGTGAGGTTGCCGTCATCGGAGAGCGCCTCGGCAAAGCCCATGCTGATACCAGCGCCCACTGAGGCGGCCAGGCCCACGGTGAAGGCGTCATGGCTACTCATGGTGGCAAAGGCGGCGGCGAAGATGGGCGCCAGCGTGGAGACGGAGCCGTCCATCAGGCCGGCCAGTCCCGGCTGAACGATCTGGAGGAGAAACAGCCGGCGCTGGGCTTCTTCTTCCTGCTCCACCTGGCCGGCCCCCAATTTTTCGCGCTCCAGCGCCTCGGCGCGCGTCGAGTGCGCGCGTTCCACCTGCGCAAGGTCGTCGAGAAGCTGGCGGACGCCGGCGTCGGTGGCGCGAGCGGCGGCGCGCTCATAGAAGCGGCGTGTTTCCACTTCCATGGCGCTCACCTGGTTGCGGATTTTTTTCAGGTTGAGCGGCTGGATCAGCCAGACGGGCTGCCGCTGGACAAAACCTCTGACGTCCTGGCGGCGAATCAGCGGAATGTGCTCTCCGAACTTTTGCCGGAAGAGCTCAATGAGGCGCCGGCGATGGCCGGACTCTTCTTCACGCATGCCATCAAATACTTCCGAAGAGGCGGGGAAATCCTCGCGCAATCCTTCGGCCAAATCCGCGTAGATGCGCTCGTCCTCCTCTTCCAGAAAGATGGCCAGGGCCAGAATTTCCCTCTCGGAAAGGCTGTTGAAGTCTCTCATAAAGAGTTCTCCTCAATGAGTCCAGGAATCTTCTATTGGTTTGTCAGGCTAGTGCCGGAAATCCAGTCTAAACGGAACCGTGGCAAATAGCGATGGGTTTCGCCGGGAGTTGGCGGTTTGCGTGATATGTGTCCCAGCCCATTGCCAATCACTGAATATTTGCCCTACAATGACCAGTCAACCGGAAAGACCCTTTCTGCCAGACGTCTTCCAGAGGGAGTGCCGCATCACCATGGGTAAAATCTCAAAGTACATCACCTATCGCGGAGGCGAGGGCCAGTGGTCCTGGCTGCTGCACCGCATCACCGGGATCGGTGTTTTTGTCTTTCTCCTGGCCCATATCGTCGACACGGCGATGATCGGCTGGGGCCCCCGAATTTATAACGAGACCATGGCTATCTATCGCCATCCGCTGTTTCGGATTGGAGAAGTGTTGCTGGCCGGCGCCGTGTTGTACCATGCCCTGAATGGCGTGCGGATCATCATCATCGACTTCTGGCCTGAATCCACGCTGGCGCAGAAGAAGCTCTTTTACGCCGTGGTTGCGATTTTTGCCGTGATTTTTGTGCCCGCCGCAATGTACATGCTGGCGTGGATGGTGAAGTAGGAGGAACGGATGAACGGAGCGGGACGGCCAAAGCCTCAAGGCGGCATCGATCTTCTGGCATGGATCTTCATGCGCGTATCGGGCGTCGTGTTGTTGTTCATGGTCCTCGGGCACCTTGCCATCATGCACATCATCAACAACATTGAAGTGATCAATTACCACTTTGTAGCCGTGCGTTACGCGACCCCCTTTTGGCGGACCTACGACGTGGTGATGTTGTGGCTGGCGTTTATCCACGGGCTGAACGGCGTGCGGGTGATGATCGATGATTACGTGGGTTCGCGCGGCTGGCGGGTGTTTTCTCTGGCTTCGCTCTACGTGCTGGGATTCATGTTCCTAGTGCTGGGGTCGCTGGTGATTTTAACGTTTAATCCTGCCCATCCCTTTTAGGGGGGACGTTGAAGAGGTGGTGGCGGCGGCTTTACGCCGCCAACTCACGTCGAGGGCATTGACCTTATGGCGGGATGAACCCGCCGCTACACCCGCTCTGCGGGAGTCAAGGAACCGAGGATTAAGGGATGGCCCATCGTTATGATGCTTTGATTATCGGGGCGGGCGGCGCCGGATTGATGGCTGCGCTCCAGCTCTCTTCGCACGGCCGCGTGGCCGCCATCAGCAAGCTCTATCCCACGCGCTCGCACACGGGGGCCGCACAGGGCGGCATTGGTGCGGCGCTGGGCAACCACGAAGAGGACCACTGGGAATGGCACATGTTCGACACGGTCAAGGGCGGCGATTACCTGGCCGATCAGGACGCGGTGGAAATCCTCTGCCGTGAAGCCATTGAAACCGTGTATGACCTGGAACACTGGGGACTGCCCTTCAGCCGCACGCCGGAAGGCAAAATCGCCCAGCGGCCGTTTGGCGGGCACACGCGCGAGTTCGGCAAGGCGCCGGTGCGGCGGTCGTGCTACGCGGCGGACCGCACCGGGCACATGATCCTGCAGACCATGTACCAGCAGTGCCTGAAGAACCAGGTGCACTTTTACGACGAGTACCACGTGCTGGACCTGCTGATCGAGCAGGGCCGTTGCGCCGGCGTGGTGGCGCTCTGCCTGGCCACCGGAGAACTGCACACCTTCCATGCCAAGGCCGTGGTTTTTGCCACCGGCGGTTGCGGAAGGATGTTCAGCGTCACTTCCAACGCGCACGCCCTGACGGGCGACGGCATGGGCGTGGTGCTGCGGCGAGGGATTCCGCTGGAGGACATGGAATTCTTCCAGTTTCATCCCACCGGCATCTACAAGATGGGCATCCTGCTGAGCGAGGCCGCGCGCGGCGAAGGTTCGATCCTGCGGAACAAGGATGGCGAGCGCTTCATGGAGCGTTACGCGCCCACTCTGCTGGACCTGGCGCCGCGCGACATGGTGTCGCGCGCCATCTACCGCGAAATCCGTGAAGGCCGCGGCATCGGCGGCAAGAATTACGTCCACCTCGACATGACGCACCTGGGGCGCGAGGTGCTGGACCTCAAACTGCCCGACATCACGGAATTCGTGAGGACTTATCTGGGAATCGAACCCGCGAAAGAACTGATTCCGGTGCAGCCGACCGCCCACTATGCGATGGGAGGGATCCCAACAGACAACGACGGCCGGGTGGTGATTGACGAAAAGAATACTCCGCTGCCGGGGCTTTATGCCGCCGGCGAAACGGCCTGCGTTTCCGTGCACGGAGCCAACCGCCTGGGCACTAATTCGCTGGTGGACATCCTGGTGTTTGGGCGGCGCAGCGGCCGGCACGCCGCGCGCTTTATCAAGGAAAACGAGCTGCCGCCGCTGGGAGAAAAACCGCAAGATCGCGCACGGGAAACCGTTGACCGGCTGCTCAATGGCCAGGGCTCGGAACGCGCCGCAGACTTGCGGGAAACGCTCCAGAATGAAATGATGGAGAAGGCTTCCGTCTTCCGCGATGCCGGCACCCTGACCGCCATGCGCGAAAAGATCAGGGAGATTCGTGACCGCTACAGCAAGGTCAGGATTGAGGACCGTGGCACGCAATACAATACGCAGCTTCTGGAAATCTTTGAACTCGGCGTCCTGATTGACCTGGCCGACGTGCTGGTGGAAGGCGCCCTGGCCCGGCAGGAGAGCCGGGGAGCGCATTTCCGCGAAGACTTCCCAAAACGCGACGACCCCAATTTCCTGAAGCATACCCTGGCTTACCTTGGACCCAGGGGAATCGAGTTGGCCTATAAGCCGGTGAAGATCACGAAGTTCGAGCCCAAGGAAAGGAAGTACTGATCCATGCAGGTGACGCTGAAGATCCGGCGCTTTAATCCGGAGAAGGACCAGGAACCGTGGTGGGGCGAGTACAAGTTTGAAGCCGAGCCCACCGACAGGCTGCTCGACGCGCTGAACCACGTGAAGTGGTATCTCGACGGGACGCTGACCTATCGCCGCTCCTGCGCCCATGGTGTGTGCGGATCAGACGCCATGCTCATCAACGGCCACAACGGGCTGGCCTGCAAATTACTGCTGAAAAACCTGGGCGGCAAAATCACCGTGGAGCCCATGCGGGGCTTTCACGTGATCAAGGACCTGCTGGTCGATATGGACTCGTTCTTCGACAAGTACAAGAAGATCAAGCCTTATCTCATCACCCAGTCGCCTGAGCCCGACGAGGAACGCAAACAATTGCCCGAAGACCGTGAGAGGTTTGACGACACTACGAAATGCATCCTGTGCGGCGCCTGCACAACGTCCTGCCCGTCATTCTGGGCCAACCCGGATTACGTGGGGCCGGCCGCGATTGTGAACGCGCACCGCTTCATCTTTGACAGCCGCGACGAGGGAAAAGATGAGCGGCTCGACATTCTGAATACGGCCGAGGGCGTATGGCGCTGCAGGACGATTTTCAACTGCGTTGAGGCCTGCCCGCGCGGCATCAACGTGACCCGCGCTATCGGAGAAGTCAAGAAGGCATTGCTGTTCCGCAAGGTTTGAGTACGACCGGGGATTTTTCCTGTTCGACAAAACTTTCATCAGGAGGATTTCGATGTCCTTCCAAAGCTCCAACTCCCTCACGCGGCGTGAACTGCTGGCCGGCATGGGCGCTTCACTCGCGCTGGGCGGCGCACCCCGCACGCCAGGAAGTAAACCGATGAAACCTGACTCTAAACGGAATTCTGCAGCAGGGAACCCATACGACCTTCTGATACGCGGCGGCAGAGTGGTAGACCCGTCGCAGGACCTCGACGCCGTGCGTGACGTGGCAATTGCCGGCGGCAAAATCGCGAAAGTAGAGGCGGGTATTCCCTCAAGCCAGGCGCGGGAGACGATCAACGCCGACGGGAAAATTGTGACGCCGGGCCTGATTGACATCCACACGCATGTGTTTCCCTATGTGGGGCCGTATGGCATCGAGCCCGACCCTTACTGCCTGCGGCGCGGCGTAACCAGTGTGGTGGATGCCGGCACCTCGGGATGTTTTGCCTTCCCGGCTTTCAGAAAGTTCATCATCGAACGGGCTGCCACGCGAGTCCGGCCGCTGATCCACGTGGTCTCGATTGGGATGATCGCCGGCGGCACGCCGAACATGGGCGAACTTGAAGATTTGCGGTATTGCGTCCCAAAACTCGCCGTTGAAGCCGCCAACAAGAACCGCGACCTGGTGGTAGGCTTCAAGATCCGTTTTTCCAGGGGCTATACGGGGCCGAACGATTATGAGGGGATGAAGCGCGCCCGCGAGGCCGCCGACGAAGCCCAACTGCCGCTGATGATCCATATCGGCTATTCGTATACGCCGCTGCCCAAACTGCTGGCGCTGATGAAGAAGGGCGATGTGGTGACACATTCCTTTAACGGCCGGCCAAACGGTATTGTCGACAGCAGCGGAAAGCTGCTTCCGGAAGTGGTAGAGGCCCGGAAGCGCGGAGTCCTGTTCGATGTGGGGCACGGTTCTGGCAGTTTTTCGTTTGACGTGATGGAGGAGTGCCTCAAACAGGACTTCCTTCCCGACACGATTTCAAGCGACCTTTACTCCGACAACATTCACGGTCCCGTCTTTGACCTGGTCACAACACTTTCAAAATTTCTCCTGCTGGGACTGAGCCTTCGCCAGGTGGTGGAACGCGCGACGGTGAACTCGGCCCGAACGTTCAACTTCGGAGCAGAAGTCGGAACTCTGCGTCCCGGCGCTGAAGCTGACGTCAGCGTGCTGGAATTGCTCGAGGGGAAATTTGAGTTTGTCGACTCGACTGGACAAAAGCGGACCGGCAGGCAAAAGATTGAGCCGGTGGTGACCATCCGCGCCGGGAAAGCCTGGTACCCGCAAGCCTAGCTGCAGCTTGTGAAAGTATCCTCATCCGAGCGTGCAGTGGACCGCTGGCTGTTGTAGTATAATTGGCTTTTATTGCTGGTTGTGATGCGCGTGCGCTGCTTGAATTGGATTCCTTGAATGAGGCACCGCCTGTGGGACGGCCCGCATCCAAAAGTTCTTCATGAAACTGTCTCGCCGCCATATGCTGGGCTCGGGAGCGGCCCTCCTGGGTTCCAAATTGATGGAAGTAGTTACCACGCCCATCTGGAGATGGTCGGGAATCCCTGTGCTCAGCGCCGCGGAAGTACCGAGCCCGGAAACTGCCATTCCTGTGACCTACGTTGATGTGGCGAAAGAGGCAGGGCTGAACACGGTCAACGTGTGGGGTGGAGTCAACGAGAAGAAGTACATTATTGAAGCCAAAGGGAAACGGAATTGCCTTCTTTGATTACGACAACGACGGTTGGATTGACATCTATCTGACCAACGGAACGCGCCTGGACACCCAATGGCCTCCCGGCCAAGCTCCAACAACGCACCTTTACAAGAACAACCGCGACGGAACCTTTACGGACGTGACTGACCACTCCGGCCTTAAGCGCACCGGGTGGCAGACGGGGGTTTGCATCGGCGATTATGACAACGACGGGTGGGACGACCTTTTCCTGACCTTCTGGGGGCACAACGTCCTGTTCCATAACAATGGCGACGGGACGTTTACCGACGTCACGAGGAAGGCCGGCCTTTATCAGGACGAGGTTCGATGGGGCTCCGGTTGCACCTGGATTGATTACGACCGTGATGGCCGCCTGGACCTTTTTGTCTGCAATTACATCGTGCTGGACCTGGCCAATATCCCGGTGCCCGGACAAAGCGGTTATTGCCAGTGGAAAGGCATTCCGGTGATGTGCGGACCGCGTGGTTTGCCGGGCGGGTCGAATATTCTGTACCACAACAACGGTGATGGAACCTTCACCAATGTGTCCGAAAAGTCGGGAATCCTGAAGACCGGTCCCCGGTATTCCATCACCGCCGTGACCTATGATTTTGATAACGACGGCTGGCCGGACATCTACGTGGCGGTCGACTCCGAGCCGAGCATCCTGTTCCAGAACAAGCACAATGGAACTTTTGAAGACATCGGCGTGATGGCCGGGTGCGCTTACAACGAAGACGGACAGGAACAGGCCGGCATGGGTGTGGGCGTGGGCGATTATGATTGCGACGGCTGGTTCGACATTTTCAAGACCAACTTCTCCGATGACACTTCTGATCTGTACCGAAACAACGGCGACGGCACGTTTACGGACGTCACGTTCATGGCCGGGGTGGGCCAGGATACCCAGGATGTGAAATGGGGCTGCGGTTTTGTGGACTATGACAATGACGGCTGGCCGGACATCATTCAGGTGAACGGCCACGTCTACCCCAGGGTCGACAAGTTTCATCTGAGCCAGACGTTCAAGGAACCTCGCATTGTTTATCGCAATCTGGGAAACGGCCGGTTCAAGAACGTTTCGGCGCAGATGGGGCCCGGAATCAGCGAGCGATTTTCAAGTCGCGGGTGCGCGTTTGGTGATTACGATAACGACGGCGACATCGACGTCGTGGTCTGCAATATGAACGATCCCCCGTCGCTGCTCCGTAACGACGGCGGAAACAAGAACAACTGGATCAAGATCAAACTGGTCGGGACTGTGTGCAATCGTACCGCCATTGGCGCGCGGGCTTACGTGACCACGGGCAAGCACCGCCAGATGAATGAGGTCAGCAGCGGAACCAGCGTGATGTCACAGAGCGACCTGCGGCTGCACTTTGGGGTTGGCAAAGCTGCGAAAGTGGACCTGATTGAAGTGAAGTGGCCCACCACGCAGAAAATTGAAAAGTTTGCCAACGTTGATGTAAACCAGATCCTGACCATTCGCGAAGGGCATGGCATCATCAAGAAGATGGAGCCGGGCAAGTGATTGGCCCAGGGTTTACGGGCGCCCTGCATTGTGAAGTGGGTGGTGAGCAAAATTGAATAATCGGAGGAAGAGACCGGCAGATGGGCTTGCCGGTTTTGTCATTTTGCCGGCTCTTTTAAATCCGCTGCGCCGCGGAGACTGGCCTTTGCGTCCATTTCGTGTTGAGGTCTTCCTGGCGACTGCGCTGCTGGCGTTTGCCTGCGGCGGGCGAGCAGCGGGGCCGGGTTTGGGTGCTGTGGCAGGGTCTGCCGCGGCCGAGGCATCCCCGAAGATTTCGAACATCCAGCCCCCTCAAGCCAGTCCCGGCAGCCGAATCACCGTGAAGATCACGGGTGAGAACTTTTTGAACGGGGCTTATGTCTCTTGTTCAGATCCGGCCGTCCATGTGCTCGCCACGCGGCGCGCCAGCGGGACAGAGTTGGATGTGGATATTTCTGTCGGCCAGATAGCAAAGCCGGAATCAGTTGTCCTCTATGTTTCAAACCCTTCGGGCGCGTCGGCGCAGACCGCGTTTGCGATTGTTTCGGGCGCAGCCGGGGCAAAGCAGGGGAACCGGTCTTCGTCCCCGAACTTGCCTGTTGTAACCAAGGTGGACCCTGCCCAGGCCGCGCCCGGCAGTAAGCAGACCGTGAAGGTGACGGGCAAGAACTTCAAGGAGGGGGCCAAGGTTGCCTTCTCCAATCCCGGCATTCGCGTCCTGGGAACCGATTTCAAGAAATCGACGCAACTGGTAGCCCAGATTGAAGTGGCGCCGAATGCACCCTCAGGCAAAACGAGCCTGTTCGTCATTAATCCCGACGACAGCGAGGTAGAGGCAGCCTTCGAAATAGGCGGAGGGAACTCCGCGCAATCCGGAACCGGAACGGGAAAGGCTTCATCGCCCGCAAACACGCCAACGCAGCAATGGAGCGTCTACAACCTTGGAGACGCCACGAGCATTTTCCAGAACCCCGGCAAGGCCAAGGGGCAGTTGGTTGTGAAAAGCGGCAAACTTGAATACGACCAGGACGGGAAGGCCGTTTTCGCTGTCAAGCCGGCCGATATCCAGGAAATAGCTCCCAATGTCTTTTTCGGGCTGAACACCGGGACATTCCACATCATCCTGAACTCCGGAAAGACCTATAATTTTGTCTCCTCATCTCTGGCTCCCGCCGATACCAATTCGATTGTCGAATCCCTGCGCAGCGCATTGAAGTGAGTGCCGGTCCACCGCGCGCTATGCGCGCAAATGTCCCCGGGGCCGAGCATCAGCGAGGCGCTGGGCCCATCGAAGAGACATCGGTTTTTGTGTCTTTCTGCTCCATTTCCACACGGGTCCTGGGCAGGCTTTGCGGATACTTTTCCTGAAGAAATGCGATCATCTTGCAAGCCGCTTCCCGGCGGAAAACAGAATTTTGTGAGCGATGCGTGCCACGACGATGGCCCCAACCAATATCCCGCCGGAGATTGCCCATTCCTGCCAGTGATTCACCAGTTGGGACATGATTTTCACTGCCTCCACAACGTTGTTATTGTAGCCTACTCCAGGGCCTCCAGGAGCCTGCCTACCAGTATGCTACAGCTACAGGCGGCCTCATCGATATGTTATAGTTAAACGTGTCCGCAAGATTTTTCTCAAACGCGCGGGCCTTCTCCCATGAAACGTTACGGTGAACATCGATTTCCAGGGAAGCTGTTTGTTGTTGAGGGCATCGACGGCTCCGGCAAATCGACACAGTTGAACCTTCTCCACCAATGGCTTCGGGCCGAAGGTTACGGGACCGTCTTCAGTGAATGGAACTCCTCCCCTCTGGTGCGTGACACCACGCGGCGTGGCAAGAGGAAGAAGATGCTGACCCCGGCCAGCTTCTGCCTGATTCACGCCACCGACTTTGCTGACCGTATGGAGCACAACATTATTCCGCTGTTGAAGGCCGGTGCAGTGGTGCTCTGCGACCGGTACATTTACACGGCTTTTGCGCGGGATGTGGCGCGCGGGATGGATCCGGGGTGGGTGAGGGAGCTATATGCCTTTGCCGTGAAGCCTACGCTGGCCTTCTACTTCCGCGTCCCCATGGAGGTTGCCATGAAGCGCTTGCTGAACGGCCGCAGCGGCTTCAAGTTCTATGAGGCTGGAATGGATATGGAATTGAGCGGCGATCCCGTGGAAAGTTTTGAACTTTTCCAGGGCCGGATTCTCGAAGAGTACGACAAAATGATTCCGGAGTTTGACCTGACCGTGGTGGATGCCACGCTACCGATCGAGGAACAGCAAACCCGGATGCGGCAACTGGTGAGGGCAAAACTCGCGCAGGCAAAACGACTGAGGGTGGCACCATGAGATCAACCTACGGCGTGGTCTTGCCGGACATGAAGCTGGACAACCTGCCGGGCAAGCTGATTGTGATCGAAGGGACGGACGGGGTGGGGCGCTCAACCCAGATCCGGCTGCTGAGACCCTGGCTCGAACAGCAGGGCCGGGCGGTTGTGGACACGGGTATGACGCGCTCCAAGCTGGCGGGTAAGGGGATCAAGCAGGCCAAGCAGGGGCATACGCTGGGCCGGGTGACCCTGAACCTGTTTTATGCCACCGATTTTGCCGACCGGCTGGAGAACGAAATCGTTCCGGCATTGCGGGCGGGGTTTGTGGTGCTGACGGACCGCTATACTTACTCGCTGATTGCGCGGGCGGCCGTCCGTGGAATTGATCCCGCCTGGGTGCGGAACGTCTACCGCTTTGCGCTGATTCCGGACGCAGTTTTTTACCTCAGGATCGGTGTGGATGACCTGATTCCCCGCGTGGTTTTCTCAACGGGTTTTGATTACTGGGAATCCGGCATGGATTTGCACCCGAGCGAGGACATGTATGAAAGTTTCCAGAAGTACCAGACTGCCCTGCTGGCTGAGTTTGAAAATCTGGTGGAAGAGTATCACTTCAAGGTGATTGACGCTACCCAGGACATTCCTGTTGTTTTTGAAAACCTGCGGGAAGGGATCAGCAAAGTGCTCACAGAAAGCGAGCCGCCGTCGCTCGATACGGTGGCGGCCCAAGGGCGTCAAGAGGCCCCTTCCGATGGGAACTCGCCGCCGGCGGACAATAACGGGTCGGGAAACTGAGAGAGTCAGGCTGATGATCCGGTAAACAGGGCTGCCGGCGAATTCACCACAGCACGCACCCATTCCCTGGTCTTGTTGAATCCGGTCTTGTCCCGGGTCATCTCAAAGTACTTGTTCTCAAGCGCTGACAGCAAAGTCCGATTTCTCATTATCAATCGTTCAATCTGTACAGCCAGTTCCAGGTGGTCGTGCAGGAAGTCGCGGCCAGCGATCATTCCGATAACAGTTTCCTCAAACACCACCAGATCATGCCAGTCTCCAAGTTGGGTCTGGAGGCTTCGGAGCCAGATCAAGGCTTCCTTGCTTCCTGAAACGCCGAAAGCATGAATCACCTCAATCAGATATCGGGCACGCTTGGCCGCAATGCGAGTGCGGTGCAAACCCGCAGCATCGTGCTCGTGACGCGAGAGCGCGACTTCCTGCTCAAGCGCTCCCCAAACGGTTTTCAGCGCTTCGCTGATGCGTTCGTAGAATTGGTCACTGGTCAGGCCTGGTTCTGTTCCATTCCGGCCCGCACTTGCGGCTGCTTGAGCAGATCCCCTGTCGGAGGGCAGGCATCCCTTCAGGCGAACATAGATGGCTGAAAGGTTGGCTTTGGCCAGCTTGCGCAAAGCTTTTTCCCGCCGGACAGAACGCAATTCCCTCAGATAATCCCCAATAGCCTCCCATGCCTCCCGGCGGGGAGTGCGTTTGCGTGAAAGTGCTGTATCAACGCGTTCGAGCAGCACGTCATAATTCCTGAGTTCCGACAAGGAACTTCGACAGCGCTTGAGTCCACGGTACAGTTTTCGAATTTCTCCCGAGTGGGGGGATGGGTAGACCAGATCAATCACCTGCTGAAGTCGCCGGGTAGCTATCCTCAGGTCATGAATAGCGGCAGGAT
>JAJYJL010000108.1 GCA_021789565.1 Acidobacteriota bacterium | reverse complement strand
CTCGCGGCGTTGTCCAGCAGCGTCAAAGAAAACTCCGAAGTTCCTGGACTCGACGCTCCAATTCTTCAAACTCTCTCGTCAGTTCTTCAATCACGGTTACTCCTCAAAGTTGTTCTCAACTTCAGCCGGCTTCGCCGCCAGCAAATCCGGCCATAGCATCAGGACCAATATCATTCCGGCCGTCACAGCAACACAGGACCACCCAAAGACGTCGCCGTACTTTGTGTAAAACGTTTTCTTCGACAGGTAGCGAAAATGGCCTGTCAGAATACCCTGCTGGTTCCGCGGAATCTCTTTCCGCACCCTTCCGTAAGGGTCAACAATCGCCGTAATGCCATTATTGGTTCCGCGCAAGACAAATCGGCCATTCTCTATGGCGCGGAAACGGGCCATCTCGAAGTGCTGAAAAGGCGCGGACGAATCGCCGTACCATCCGTCATCCGAAATGTTCACCAGGACGCCCGCCCCGTCAGCAGCAAATTTCCGAACCAGTTGGGGAAAGATGGCCTCGTAGCAGATAAAGATACCGATCACGCCTTCCGGGGTGCTGGCCACCTGAACGGACTTTCCCGGCTCAAAATCGCCCACCTGTGCCGTGATTTTTCCCACCCGTCCCGGGAATGCCCACCACGGCACGTATTCGCCAAAGGGCACTAAATGAATTTTAACATAGTGGAGCAGTAACTGGCCCTCTGGCGAGAGTAGAACAGCCGCGTTCTGAGGCTGGGAATTACCCGGCCTCGCAAAGGTTACTGTCCCGCTTATTACGTACGCATTAGCCTGTTTCGCCATGCTTTCGATCTCGCCGCGAAACACAGGGTCCCGGCCATAGAAGAAAGGAGCCGAACTTTCAGGCCAGACCAGCAAGGGCGGGAGGGCGGGTGTCGCACCGGATTCCCTGACGGCTTCTACACTGTCTTCCACCAGGCTATTGAGAGGCGCCGGATTCACCCATGGGATCCAGGTGCCCATTGCGGCCTCGCCCAGCGGAATATCCGGTTGAACCAGCACGGCAACGTTCGGCTCGGGCCCCGGTGGAGGCGGCTGTAGCAACCAATTGCCGACAACCAGCGCAGCCACCCAGACAGTCAATACTGTCAATCGAACGCTGTGGCGTGGCTCCATCAGGGCCCAAACAATCAACGCGGCGTTAGCTATTGCCAGGAAAGAAAGACCGTAAACGGCTGTTACGGAAGCCACTTGCTCCAAACCTACGGGCCGGACTGCATATCCCAACAGGTCCCACGGGAAGCCGGTAATGAGGTAGGTCCTCGCAAGTTCCAGCGCAACCCAAAGAAAGGGACTGAGAAACAGGGCCGCGTTGACGTTCCGGCGTGCCACAATGGTTTCAATAAGGCCGAAAACCCCGTAAAATGTGGAAAAGACGAGTACGAAGAGGACCAGCACCCCAACAGCAAGCACTGGTGCCAGGTTTCCATAACCCTGCATGACACTGACAAACCAATAGCAACTTCCCGAGAGGAAAACTGCCCCGGACAGGTACCCAAGCCAGAACGCATGGCCCCAGGACCGTTCAATAAGAAGAGCCACCACCAGAGGCAGGCACGCCACCCAAACCAGCGCCGTCAAGTTGACAAGGGGAAAACATACAAAGAGCAGCAGACCACTGAGCATACTTGCGGCGTAACGGGCCGAAGATTTCCTAAACCAGTCTGTGAAAGATAAGTTGGCTGCGGTCATTCCCTACCTGGATGAGCATATCCTTTTGAAGACAAGGCAGAAACAAGATTAGCCAGGCCGCGCCTGGAAGACGGCGGAACACACGAATACTCAATGAACGACAAATGGCCGAAAACCCTCCCCTACCAGTTTGTCCCGAGTAATGTCAGCCGCAGCGCGGGTATCGAAAGGGCCAACCTGGACGCGATAGAGATTGTCCCTGGCATGGGCCGCGAGAGGGGTGAGGATGTAGACAGGGTAGCCTCGTGATTTCAACAGTTTGACCAGATTCTCTGCATCCACCTTTGTCTTTGAAGCCATAACCTGCACTGCAAAATGGGACGCCGTGCGGTTTGCAAGCGGCGCCGCCGACTGGACGTTCGGCGCTGCAGTGGGCTTGCTTCTGGCCACTTTCCCGGAGGCTGCCTTTTCCCTTAGCGTATGCGCCCGGCTTTTCGGCGCGGCTGCAGCCTCAGGCGGCAAAGGCTGAGGACGTTCCGGTTGCGGGATGGAAGATGAACCTGAACCCACATTCTCAGTTTCCGTAGCCTGCGTTGAGGGCTGACTGGAACCGCTTGATGGTGGATTCACGGTGGGAGGAATATTGCTTGAGCTAGTCACATTTTCTGTGGGAGGCCCGGTCTTTGTTGGGCTTTGGTTATATCCCACGACGAAACCCAATGAAAAGAACACGGCGCAGACTGCAACGGCAGCCAGAAACATCAACACCAGATGGCGGGCTGAGGACCCCTTTTCACCCTGGAATTTATCCATTCGATTAGCCATATCTCTCCATTGGCGTAAAGCCTACGCGTGCTTTTGCTTTAAGTCTTCCCGTCGCCCTGGCCGGCTGGCGGCGCCGGGCTTGCCTTATGCATGAGGATCGACAGCAACTCTACGGGTATCGGGAATACGATCGTCGTGTTTTTCTCCGTCCCTAATTCTGCCAGAGTCTGAAGATAACGCAAAGTGATGGTAACAGGTTCCACAGCCAGGATTTTTGCCGCGTCGGACAATTTTTGCGAGGCTTGGAATTCTCCGTCAGCATTGATGATCTTGGCGCGGCGTTCCCGCTCCGCTTCCGCCTGCCGCGCGATGGCTCGTTGCATGTCCTGGGGAATATCTACCTGTTTCACCTGCACCTGGGTCACCTTAATACCCCAAGCCTCGGTCTGCTCATCAATGATCGTCTGCAGTCGCAAATTCAGCTTTTCGCGTTGTGAGAGGAGATCATCGAGTTCGACTTCTCCCAAAACGGCCCGCAACGTAGTCGCTGAAAGTTGCTCGATCGAATATCGGAAGTTCGTCAGCTCAATCACCGCCTTCTGGGCGTTGATAATTCTGTAGAAAAGGACCGCATTAACCTTTACGGAGATGTTGTCGCGGGTGATGATGTCCTGTGGTGGAACGTCCCATGTTTCAATTCGAAGGGAAACCTTAACCAGCTTATCGATCGGCCACCAGATCCAGATCAACCCAGGCCCTTTGTCCGGCTGCTGCACCCGGCCCAGCCGAAAAACAACCGCCCGTTCGTACTCTCTCAGGACGTTCAAGCACGCCGCGGCGTAGAAAAAAAGAATCACTGCTGCAACCACATAGCCCATCACGCCTCCTTCCCGTTCTCCGAGAAATACAAGGCTCGGTCCCCCGATTCAACCATTACGAAAATCTGGACCTATCTGCTCACGGTTCAGGACCGCACCGCTTAATCCAATCGGGGACAGTCTACCGGGATTCTTCCATCGGCTCAACCAGCAATGTAAGCCCTTCTACTTTTATAACCCGAACCCGGCCGCCGAGAGGGATATGCTTTGCAGCCCTTGCCTCCCACAATTCGCCATGGACAAACACTTTGCCTTCCGGGTTGATGTCTGTCCGCGCCTCGCCCAACGAGTTCACAAGTCCTTCTTCCCCTGTGACAGATTTGCTCCTGGTGGCTCGCCAGGCAAAGCGCATCAGAAGGATAGTTATGACGGCGAGCGGTATCACGACGCTCAGTATTGTCGCCAGATAGATTCTTGTGCCCGGCCAGGGCGAGTTGATCAAGATCATCGACCCGAATGTCATGGCGGCGATCCCCCCCGCAGCAAGTATCCCGTGCGAAGTATATGCAGCTTCAAGGCCGAAAAGCGTCAACCCGATCAGGATCAGCGCAACGCCGGCGTAATTGATCGGCATCATGTGGAAACCGAACAGCGACAGAACCAACGCGATGGCTCCGACAACGCCGGGCAAAACTCCACCCGGATGCGTAAACTCAATATACAATCCCAGTATACCGATAGCGCCCAGAATAAATGCGATATTGGGGTCGGAAACCCAGGAAAGAAGGCGTTTGAACCAGGGCATCCGGTAAGGCACGATACGTGCGCCCGCCAGATTCAGTACTGTCTCGGAACCATTGGCGCGCTTGATCATTTTGCCATTGAATTGTGTAAAAATTTCTGCCGGGCTATTGGCGACGGAGTCGATCAGATTATTCTGCAGGGCCTCCTGGTCCGTCAGTGAAGTGCTCTGACGTACCCCGTCTTCGGCCATTTTGGCGTTCCGGCCCCGCGTGTCGGCAATCGAGCGGATAAAAGCTGAAGCATCGTTCAGGATTTTGGTTTCTTCGATCTTCCCCACGCTCATGCCTCCGATCATCACCGGATGCGCCGCACCGGTGTTGGTCCCGGGAGCCATCACCGCCACATCTCCAGACAGAAGAATAAAAAATCCGGCTGAAGCGGCGCGGCTGCCGCTGGGATAAACGTAGGTGATGACCGGGACTCGTGAATTCATGACGGCACGCACAATGTCACGCATGGAGTCACCGAGGCCGCCGGGGGTGCTCAACTCAAGAAGGATTGCATTAGCGTTTATGTGGTTTGCGTACTCGATTCCGCGAACCACATAGTCTGCGCTGACGGCCTGCACAACGCCGTCCAGATTGATCTGAACTACGACAGGAGGCGGTGTTGCGGAATAGAGGGGCAGAAAAGCGCTCATTGCTGCCAGCAGGACTGGTTGCAACAGAGCGTGCTTGAAGAACTTTGCTCTCAAGGTTTGTCTCTGTGAACGGACAATTGTGCGCGGATCTGCTCCGCAACACCTTTGGCGTCGGTGCTGGACGGGTCAAGCTGCAAGGCCGCTTGCGCCTGTTTCAGTGCTGGTTCCAGGTGGTCCAGTGCCACGTATGTGCGCGCCAGCCAAAGATGGGCTTGAAATGAATCCTTTTCCCGTAGCGAGGTTTCAAGCTCGGTCGCGGCAAGGGTATGTTTCCCTTCCCTTTCGTATGTCTGCCCCAGGGCCTGATGAGCTTCACTGTTATTAGGAAGCATTAGCACCGCCTGTGTCAGTTCGCGCTCGGCATCCAGAAGGCGTCCTGCAGCAAGCAGTGCCAAGCCCTGCTTCACATGCGCCTCGCCGTCACTCTGAACCACATGGGCTGGCTGCTGTTCAAGCCTGTTCTGGGCGGCACGGGTGATTGCCAGCGAAAGCAGATGGAATGCCTTGCCGTCGTATTCATCCTTGATCCGGGCGGATGGATCAGCAGCGGATTGGGCGCTGCTGTTATCTGCCGGCGGATCGTCATCAAGGTCCTTCTCGTGCTCCGAGACCCACGTCAACTGCGTGCGCCTGGTTTCAGTATCGCCCAACTCACCCGACACTTCAGCAAGAAGAACGTGGGCGCCCAGGTCTTCCGGGTCCTGTGCCAGTGCTTTACGAAGATATTCCGCGGCTTGGTCGTATTTCTTCAGTTGCCAAAGGGCCATGCTCATGTTAAATGCGTAATCGGAATCGCTTGGGTCCTTTTGAAACGCTTGCTTAAGGTCGGAAAGGGCCTCGCTGTAATGGCCTAGACGCAGCTCAACCACGCCAAGGTTATTCAAGACCCCACCCAGCGGGATCATACCGGCAAGTTTCTTGAATGTGATTTCAGCTACGGCGCTGTTACCCAGGAAATATTCGTCAACCCCGAGCAGGAACAGGGACTCGGCATAATTTCGGTCACCCGAATTAAGAACGCTGAGCCATCGTGCGGATTCAGAATACGATTTCTGCTCAAAATAATACCGCCCGAGCGCAAACGCAGCCTTGTGATCAAGAGGATTCAGTCGGTCCGCTTCCTGCAGGAAATGGACCCGCGTCTTTGAGTCAGTCGCCAAAACTCCCCGAATATAACTTTCAAAAGCGTCCAGACGGACCGGAGCAAACCGGTTACTGAACTCTTCCTCGGTCCCCCTCGCAGAATCCTTGTCCTGCGATTTCAATAGCTCCCAGGCCATCTGCGTCTCAAGGGAATCCAGCTCCGTTAGCTTGCCGGTCACCTCAACCGGACGGGAAAGAGTTAGGTTCGGGACGTTGAGCCACTGCACGCGAGTGGTGAGCTGGTCGCCAACCAAAGCAAACTGTCCCACCAAGGCAACGGTAGCCCCAAGGATCTGGGCGACTTTGTATTCGCTGGCCAGGGTCAGCGGCGTTTCAAGCGGCAACTCCAACTGCTCATACGCATCATCGCGCTCACCCCGTTCAAGGATATATCGCGTGGATGAAGCCAGCCGGGTTGAAAGAAGTTCCGCGATGCCTTCGCACATCCATCCCACGCTTGTGTTCCCACTCATATTCTCCAGCGGAAACACCAGGATCACCCTCGGAGGAGTGGCGTCCATCCCCTCCCAGGCCAATAGCATTAAGACCAACAACCCAATGCACTTCTTGATCATGTGATTCAGCAGTCCAATCGCGGCCATTATAACACTGGCAGGCACACTCCTCGAAGTCTGTAGGCGCGTTTACGCCCGCAGAAATTCCCAGACCGGACTTTCCGCCCGCGATCAGTCCTTAATGCCTACAGGCGGACTATTCATCAGGGCAACAAATCTGGGGTCCTTGCTGATCTTCTGGAAGTCTGGGTCCTCAAGAATGCGTTTCCGGTCTTTGAACCCCTCCTCCATGGCACGCCGAAGGTACCGAATCGCCTCATCCAGGTTACCCACTGAAGCAAAAATCTTGGCCATATAAAAGTAAAACCTGGCGTCTGCAAAGCAGGTTTCAACCGCCGTTCTCTCGCGGGAAGTCCGAGTAAGAATTTCAGGATCGAGCTCAATCGCGGTCCGGTATTCTTCAGTGGCTTGCTTGTATTTCTTGCGCCAGAAGTATGCCGTTCCGAGATTCATGCGAAATGATGCCGACGTGGGGCTTAACTTGATGGACTGGCGATAATACTTAATGGACTTTTTCGCCTGGTGGTTCAGGTAAAAAGTTGTGCCCGGATTATTCCATGCCTGCGCAAAGCCCCGCTTCAGCCGGATGGCTTCCTTGTATGCTTTGCGTGCCTGCCCGTAATCCAATTTCTGCTGGTAGCAGATACCCTTCTTATTCCACAAACCGGCAAGTTCCGCCCTGTTCTGCTGCGAAATCTTGGTGGATTTAATAGCGCGGGAATAGTAATCGATGGCATCGTCATACGACTTTCGAGCCATAAAGAGGTCGGCACGTTCTTCGTCTGAAAGGCGGACAGGCCCCTCGGCCTTGTGCTGCGCGTTTTCTGGTTGGCTGGACGGTCCGGTGTGTTTGCCCTGTGCCCCTCCAGCCGCAGGGCTTGCAACCACCAAAGCTCCAAGCAGGGCTCCGGCTGCCCAAATGGAGATCCCCCATTTCATTACTCATCCTCCCATCACCGGGCGATGGCACATCAGTGTGGCGTTGTTGTGGACGAGGGCTGTTGTGATTCCTGTTTTGAGTCGTCGCCTTTGAAAATGGAAAAGACCTTGTGCAGGAAGCCACTTTTCTTCTGGGCTTGTTGTGCTGACTGCGCAGGAGTTTTTGATTGCTGGGTCTGCAGTGTCTGTTGCTTTTGCGACTCTTTGAGCTTTGTCGCCGGCATAGTGGGCGTCGAAGTCACCTTCTGCGCGTCCTGCGCCACTGATTTGCTGTTCGGATGGAAAATACGTCCCAGCAGTCCACCGACGCGCTGAATCGGGTTTTCGGAATGGGGCTCTGTTCCCTGAATGAAGAATTCGTTTTGGACTGTCCCTGAAGTGTTCGCTGCGGTAATCTGGCCCTGGTCATTAATCGGAACACTCACGATACCAGGAGGTTCAATAAAGGACTGAACGTCACTATAATCCGGAAGCGCGGTGGCGCTTTTCATAAACGCCGTCCACACGGGGAGTGCCGAGGCTGCACCAGACAAGCCTAATTCCTGATCGTTGTCGTAGCCCACCCAGACAACCGCCAGCAGGTTGGACGTAAATCCCGCAAACCAGCCGTCGTGCGATGTTCCGGTCTTGCCGGCCGCCGGCAGCGTAAATCCACGCGTTCGAACTCCCTCCCCTGTGCCTTCATCAATTACGCTCTCCATTAAGCTTATCATCAAATAGCTGATGCGAGGATCCAGCACCTGCCGCGAGGCTTCCGGAACACGATAGATCGGCTGGCCGTCAGAGTTGTTGACCAGCAGAATTGAACGTGGCTGCTCATACACACCGGAATTGGAGAAAACGGTGTAAGACCCGGCCATCTCCAGTGGCGTTGCAACGTAAGCCCCGAGCGCGATCGCCGGAGTCGCCTTGAGGTCTTGATTGATGCCAGCAGAAATTGCCAGGTCCCTGATCTTTTCATACCCGACCATTTGCGCCAGGCTCACCGTGGCCACGTTGAGCGAATGCGCCAGCGCCTGGCGCACCGTCACTTGCCCCAGGTACTCATTCTCATAGTTCTTCGGTTCGTAGACCTGATTGTCAAACAGGAATGTAGTCGGCTCATCCGTCAGGATAGTCGCAGGAGTGATCAACGGTTGCGAACCGTCGATCGCGGAGTTCAGCGCCGCCGCATAAACGAAAGGCTTGAAAGAAGAGCCCGGCTGGCGACGCGCCAAGGCATGATTCAATTGGCTGGATGCATAATTGCGACCGCCCACCAGCGCCCGGATGGCCCCCGTGTGAGGGTCCAGTACCACAAGCGCCACCTGAGGTTCCTTGGGGCCGGTGCTGGGCAGTGGCGGGTGGTGGCGCATTCCGGCGATCCGCTTATCCACTTCCGCCATCCCCTTAGCAACGGCTTCTGACGCGGCCTGCTGCAAATCGGGATCAATCGTTGTGTAGACCCGGTAGCTTTGCGAAAGCAGCTGCTGCTCGGAAAAATGAGCAAGCAGTTCATCCTGGATCATGTCAACAAAGTACGGAGCCTGGCTGCCGCCAACATTCTCTGGCGCCAGCCTCAGCGGAGCGGCAGAGGCTTCCTGCTCCTGCTGCCGCGTGATGTAACCACCCTGTGCCATCTCGTCCAGCACATGATTGCGACGCTCCATTGCACGCCGCGCGTGCCGGTATGGCGAATAATAATTGGGTCCGCGAATAATCCCTGCAAGCAGCGCGGCCTCCGGCAAAGTCAGCGATGAGATGTCCTTGTTAAAGTACGCGTTTGCCGCCTCACCAAAACCGTAAATCGAAAAACTTCCGCTCTGCCCCAGATAGATTTCATTTGCGTAAAGATCAAAAATCCGTTCCTTGGTTAATCGATCCTCAAGCATCATAGCGATAAAAACTTCTTCTGTTTTACGCCGGATGGTTCGCTGCGGGGTAAGGAAGAAATTCCGCGCCAGTTGCATGGTCAGAGTGCTGGCTCCCTCCGCGGCCCGCCCCGCACGCAAATCGGCAAGCGCTGCACCAAAGACGCGGAAGAGATTGATGCCGTGGTGCGTGAAGAAGGTGTGGTCCTCAGCCGACACGATCGCGTTTACGAGGTCCTTGGGAATCTGCTGGTATGTCACCACGCGGCGTTTGGAGCGGCCACTGCCGAACAAGGTGGTGATCACCTGGGGCTCAAGCCAGTAATTCTGGAGCGGCGTGCCACGATCCATCGCCGTGATCGAAGCCACTCGCCCACCGCTGAATGCCAGGGTTACAGCACCTTCCTGCATCACCGGCCCGTGAAAAAAAGAATCCGGGCCCGGCCTGATGTCCATCCGGTTGCCCCTGATTTCAAAGGACCCAAAGCGCGATTCCACCTGGCCCGTTGTGTAACCTGCCTTCTGCAGCCTGGCGGCGAACCCTTCCGGAGACCCGGGTTCGCCAACTTCCACCGGCGTAGGAGCCCCGTACACCAGCGAGGCATGATTAAAAACGTCCCCGCTCAGCCTGGCATCGATCAAGCGCGAAAAATGCACGTAGAGATAGACCGACGACAAAACGGCAACCAGCAACACAAGTGCCCCGGCCGCCAGCCCCAGCTTTTCCCACAGGGCCAGGCTTTGAATGTTGAACCGAATACCCTTTCGGTCAGGCTTAGAGGTTTTCCGGGTTGAATATTTCGTTCGGCGACGCACGGCTTAAATATTGCTGTTCTTCGCCGAGGGGCTGAAATGGAGGGGGAGCGTATAGATTTTCAGGTCGACGTAAACATCGTACTCAACGTTGATAACAACGGTCTGGCCGACCGAAACTTTGATGTCTTGACGTTCCACGGGGAGCCCCAGCGACTCAGCTTTCGAATAAATGTCAGCCTGAAGATCTTCAGGCTTCGGCTGTGGCTGGCGAACGGTCGCATCCACGGCCGCATTGTTCAGGTAATCCTGAAACTGATAATTTTCAATATAAACCGGCACAATCCTGAGAGCGCAAAAACCAACGATCGCAAGAAATGCCAGGGCGAGGAATGCTTTCACTCACCCTCCCCCGAGTCGCTGAGTGACATCGTCTCTGTTTCCGTCGCCCGCGCGTTTTGCTCTAACTCTTTAGTCGTTCCTGCAGTGCCAGAGCCAACTTGTCAAGGTTAGCATCGCGGACCTGCTTTGTCGAGCGATGATAGATTTCGCCCAACCCTTGCGCAAGCTTCCTCTTGCCGAGCGTAATGCGGAAAGGAACGCCGATCAGATCCGCATCCTTGAACTTAACGCCGGGACGTTCCTCCCGATCATCAAATAACACGTCTAAACCCATTCCCTGCAACTGATTGTAAAGATTTTCTGCGTTTGTCCTTACGCCCGGATCATCCATATTGGCAGCCGTCAGAATAGCATCAAAAGGTGCGATCTCGCGCGGCAGGAACATGCCGTCCACGTCGTGGTTCTGCTCGACAGCAGAGGTCAAAATGCGCTCGACGCCGATCCCGTACGAACCCATCACAAGCGGAACTTCCTTTCCGTTAGGATCGAGTACCGTGGCGTGCATTGCTTCAGAATAGCGTCGCCCCAACTTGAAAACGTGGCCTAGCTCAACCGATACAGATACCCGCAGCGGTTTCCCGCACCGGATGCATAAATCGCCCGCCTGCACTATTCGAAGGTCGGCGTATTCGGGGGCGAAATCACGGCCAGGCGTTACGTTGCGCAGGTGAGTGTCATCCTGGTTGGCCCCGGTGATCATGTTTTTTCGCCCATCAAGCGACTGATCGGCCAAAATGCGCGGGCCCTTGATCCCAACTGGGCCAAGAGAACCCAGATGCGCCCCGTGCAGGTCAAACGCTTCATCGGCGGTGGCCGGACGATATACGGTGGTTTGTAACACGGACGCCAGCTTAGTTTCACTCAACTCATGGTCGCCTCGCAAAAGGATCACAACGGGCTTACTTTCAACGATATAAACCAGAGTCTTGATCATCCGCGAGGCCGGTTCGCCTGTAAATGCAACCAGCTCATCAATGGTCTTCTGCCCCGGCGTGGGGAAAGGCTCTGGAGAGGCATCCACCGGCAGGTCATCAACAGCTTCGACGGCAGACCTCGCCTTTTCCAGATTGGCCGCGTAACCGCAATCGCACATGGCAACGAAGTCTTCGCCGGACTCTGTGGGAACCATAAATTCGTGCGAAACGGTCCCGCCCATCGTACCGGAGTAGGCTTCAGCAATCACGTACTTCAGGCCACAACGGTCGAAGATGCGGCAGTAAGCGCCATAGTGTTTCTGATAGCTCATATCCAGGCCCGCTTCGTCGAGGTCGAACGAATACGAGTCCTTCATAATGAACTGGCGCAGGCGGAGCAGCCCGGACTTTGGCCGGGGCTCATCACGAAACTTTTCCTGAATCTGATACCAGAGTTGCGGAAGCTGCTTGTAGGACCGGAGTTCCCCACGGGCGATGTTGGTCATTTCTTCTTCGTGGGTCACGCCCAGACACATGTCATGCTGGTTTCGGTCCTTGAACTTGAACATTGTCTCGCCAAACAGATCATATCGGCCCGATTCCCGCCAGAGTTCAGCCGGGTTCAATGCAGGCAGATAAAATTCCTGTGCACCGATCCGATTCATCTCCTCGCGGATAATCTGTGTGATCTTCAGAAACGATCTCTGGGCAAGATACAAATAGGCGTACACACCCGCCGCAACCTGGCGGACATAGCCCGCCCGCAGCAGAAG
>JAJYJL010000107.1 GCA_021789565.1 Acidobacteriota bacterium | reverse complement strand
CCGATCTAGGCTCAGTTTATACAGGAGTTATCAAGGAGTACCAGAACGTCCGCGGCTTTATCCTGATGAAAAAACCCGCCATGATCCGTATCATTGGTCAAGCGCCGGTGGTTAACACAGAGATTTTCGATATGGTTTCTGACGGCCGGCAATTCCGCGTTTCTATTCCGCCAAAGAATAAGTTTATCGTTGGAAATAACAACTATCACGGACCAGCCAAACAACCCCTGGAAAATCTCCGGCCCGAGCATATCCTTGAGGCCCTGCTCATTCCTCCCGTCGACGAGACAAAAGAAAAGTTCTTCAACGAGGAGACCCACACTTCCACGGGCCAGTCCTTTTATATCCTCAATATCGTGGAGCCTGACGGCGCGGGTGAGCTGAGCCTGAAACGGAAAGTGTGGTTTGATCGCGCCACCCTGGGCATTTCACGCCTTCAGATTTTCGGCCCCGGAGGCGCTCTGGTGGAGGACGTCAGCTATGCCGACTATCACACTTTCCAGGCCATCCGATATCCTGCGCAAATCACATTGAATCGCCCCGAAGAAGGCTATACGCTAACGATTACGGTGGAGAAGGCAACCTTCAATCAACCTATTCCACCAGAAAAATTCGTACTGAAGAGGCCGCCAAAGTCAACCTTGGTTGAACTGGGCGGGGATAAGTAGCCGAAGGAGCATCGTGGTTAACAGGATGATCTTCGAGAACATTCTCCACCGGCCGATCAGGACGCTGGTGAGCGTACTGGCCGTGGCTATTGAAGTGGGGATGGTGATGCTCGTCGTGGGAATGACTCACGGTATGTTGCATGAAACCGCCAAGCGAGTCCAGGGAGTGGGGGCAGACATCATGGTCCAGCCTCCAGGAGCATCCATGTTTTTTGGACTGACCCAGGCCCCCATGCCGGTTCAAATCGGCGACCGGCTTGCACAGATCCCACACGTGCTGGCCGTAACGCCCGTCTTATTTCTATTCAATGCCCACGGAGGAATTAACCTCATCTATGGCATTGATATGCCTAGCTTTAAACAAGTGAGCGGAGGTTTCATCTATCTCAAGGGCGGCCCTTTCCAACATCCCAATGACATTCTTGTTGACGACTGGTATGCGCGGGCGAACAACGTAAAAGTGGGTTCAACACTCAATTTTCTGAACAATAACTTTCGCGTGGCCGGCATCGTCGAACACGGAATGGGGGCGCGGCTGTTTATTCCTTTATCTACAGCCCAGGACTTAACCGGCGCACGCGACAAAGCTTCGATTTTCTATGTGAAGTGTACCGAGCCGGGCTACACGCATGCCGTCATCAATTCAATGAAGGAATTGCTCCCAAAGTACCAGCTTCGCTCTATTAAAGAGTA
The DNA here is from genome assembly GCA_021789565.1 of Acidobacteriota bacterium. Next base: position 10,663 of record JAJYJL010000107.1, on the reverse strand, counting down.
TATGTCCCTGATGACATCGAACGACCTTCCCGCTTTGAACGCCTTTATTACGGCCATGATTGCAGTAGCCGTGGGCATCGGCTTTATGGTCATTTTCCTCTCGATGTATACCACCATCACTGAAAGAACGCGGGAAATTGGCATTTTAAAGTCACTGGGGGCGGGCAAAAGGTATATCATGAGTGTGATACTGCGTGAGGCTGGCCTGCTCAGCATCATCGGCGTTTTTGCAGGATATGTCGGCACGTGGCTGGCAAGAAAAGTCATTGTGGCAACGTTCCCTACTTTAACCGTTGAATTAACAGTGCACTGGGCGATGTGGGCAGGGCTGCTGGCCGTTGGAGGATCTTTACTAGGCGCCTTCTACCCGGCGATACGCGCGGCCCGGCTTGATCCGGTCGATTCATTGGCTTACGAGTAGGAGACTTCTGGAGATCGATGGGACCAATTTTTCTTGAAACAGCAGAGGACCAAACCAGGGGAACAAACCGAATTGGCTGTATGGAACCAATCATCGCAACGGAAAACCTGACAAAAACCTTTCGAGTCGGGAAAGTAAATGTTCCGGCGCTGCGCGGTGTAGACCTTGTCGTCCAGGAAGGGGAATTTCTTGCAGTTGTGGGCCCTTCCGGCTGCGGCAAGTCAACCTTGCTGCACGTTTTGGGAGGATTAACGCGGCCAACCGGCGGGCGGGTGCTGGTGGATGGGAACGATTTCACCCGGATGAACGACAGGGAACGCACGATGTTTCGCCGGCACAAGATTGGCTTTGTCTTCCAGCGATATAACCTTCTGCCGACATTGACGGCGAGGCATAACATTGCCATCGCGCAACATATCCAGGGGGACGGGTTTAACCCGCACCGCTTTGAATCGGTTGCGGAAATGCTGGGAATCAAAGACAAATTGGACCGCAAACCTTATGCGCTTTCCGGTGGGGAACAGCAGCGCGTAGCCATTGCCCGGGCAGTGGTCTGTGAGCCCAAGCTCCTGCTTGCTGACGAACCCACCGGGAACCTGGATACTGAAAACTCTCAGGTTGTGCTGAATATGCTGCGAATCCTGAACAGGGACTTCCGTCAGACGATCCTGATGATTACGCACAATCCGGAGGCGGCTTCTGTTGCCGACCGGATTATTCGAATGCGAGACGGCCGGATCGTTTCCGATTGATTCCTCTGGATTTTGCCGTTATCTTACTCAATTAAAAGTCATATGGCACCAAGCACCGAGTTCCGCGAACCAACCGTTCCGTCTCCCGGGAACCGGGTGGCAGAACCCACGGGTTCCTCGCTCGGATCCAGGGTCACTCTGGTCATCAAGAAAGCGATCTTCTGGTCTTATGAGCGTGGAAGTTGGCAATATGACGTCATCTGTGTCCTGATCCTTTCCTTCATCTTTCTTACTCCAGCCCGTTGGTTCCACGACCGGCCCCGTCTTCAGTTGAGTGATCTGCGGCACGTCCAGGGAATAGTTGAAGTCAGTCACACAAACCAAGTGTGGGTATACCAGTTGGACGCCAGGCTGGTGGAATCACTCGGGGCTGTTCCGCCTCGGGAAGCCGTCCATCAATTGCTCCTGCAACGCGTAAAGCCGCCTTTTAAAATAAAATCCATCAAGCCGCTACTGGGAACAGAGGGTGTGATTCTCGGATACACCGTTGAGGTGGAACGCTGATAATGCATCTTTCGCCAGCGGAAGGGAATCGTATATTCAGAGGCGCGCAGGCATTATGATTATTCTCAGGTTGAAATCAAGAATCACAGGCTGCCTCCTGGCCATTTCCCTGCTTGCGCTGATGCCTCTGCTGGTTTTTGCAAGGGGCAAGAAGAATCGTTTGGATCTCAATCAAATCTTTTCTCATATGAACGAGAGCGCCAAACGCCTCAAGACACTCTCGGCGAACCTTGAGTACACCAAAGTAACCGTTCTCGTGAATGATTTTTCGACGGAATCCGGCCAGCTTTACTTTCGAAATGCCAAATCGCCGGATATCTTGATTGACTTCAACAAGCCGGCGCCTAAGATCATTCTGTTCAGAAAAGATAAAGCTGAGATCTACCAGCCGAAAATCAATCAGATTCAGGAATTTGATCTCAGCAAGCACTCTGGTCTGATCCAGCAATTCCTGTTGCTGGGGTTCGGGACCAACTCCAAGGAGATGCAGAAAGTCTATCAAGTGAAATATCTGAAAGAAGTGCAATTGGGAGGAGACACGACAGCACTGCTGGAACTGACTCCCCGAGAGGAAAAACTCGCGGCGCAGCTTTCAAAGATTCAACTTTGGATCAGCGAGGAGTCCTGGCTTCCAATCCAGCAACAATTCTTTGAGGCGGGTGGCGATTACTCGGTAGCCCGCTACAGTTCCGTCAAAGTTAATCGCAACCTGCCGTCTACCACTTTCCGGCTACATGCAGCGAAGGGTGCAAAACGGGTAAAGATGTAGCTGCCTTCCATCGCCCAGCTCGCTCCCCCGATTGGGCCTCCAATCTTACTCTTCAACCAGCTCTTTCCCCATTTGAAGATGAATTTGTTGCAGATTATACTTCCTTGTCGTATATGTATAATTCAACAAGGGATAATAACACGCTTGGGGTTTGCTGGATCCCAGAACACATGTTTGGCAAGGTCTTCTGGAAACTCTGGAAGCGTTGTTGCTGCCGTTCGCAGGCTTAATGTGGGCGTTTAATCATTATGAACAAAGTCGTTCTGAAGCGGAAAGCACGGTCGATTCGTACGAGGGTGCGCGAGTTGAAGATGATTTCTCATGCCCTACTCTCCACTCGCCATCCGGTTCTTGTGCACATCATTCCTATCCGCCGGTGCAATCTCTCATGTACTTACTGCAACGAATACGACAACTTTTCCAAGCCCCTGCCCACCGAAATCATGTTTCGCCGCCTTGACCAGTTAGCTGACCTGGGGACAAGCATAATCACCATAAGCGGCGGCGAACCGTTGCTCCATCCGCAACTTGAAGAAATTGTCCGGCACATTCGAGTCCGGGGCATGATTGCAGGGATGATCACAAACGGCTATCTGCTGACGCAGGCCCGCATTAATTCCCTGAACGATGCCGGACTCGAACATCTGCAAATCAGTATTGACAACGTCAAGCCTGACGAAGTCTCGAAAAAAAGCCTGAAAGTGCTGGACCAGAAGCTGAAACTGCTTGCGCAGCACGCAGTGTTTCAAGTCAATATTAATTCCGTCCTCGGCAGCGCCGTGCGCAACCCCGAAGACGCTCTTACGGTTGCGCGGCGTGCCCTCGAACTCGGTTTTACTTCCACGGTTGGCGTCCTCCACGACCATGGGGGGCAGCTCCGCCCGCTCAACCCGCAGCAACAGGAGATTTTCAGCACCATTATGGGGTGGGGCAAACGTTCCTATTCACGCTTTAATCGCCATCAGAAATATATTGCACAAGGGATGCCGAGGGACTGGCGATGCCGTGCCGGCAGCCGGTACCTTTATATCTGCGAAGACGGCTTAGTCCATTACTGCTCGCAACAGCGGGGTTATCCGGGCATCCCGTTGGAAAAGTACACGCCGCAACATCTCTACCACGAGTACCACACCCTGAAGTCTTGCGCACCCCTCTGTACGATTCAGTGCGTTCAGCACATCGCTCTGCTTGATAATTGGCGCGATCCTCAGACGCGGCCCGCCTTTGAGCAACCCCTGGAGCCGATCGTCGAAATGCAGCCGCCCGTTCCAGACCACTGAGGAACCTGCCTTAGGGGCAGCCGCCTCAACCGGCATCTAACCGGCGTTTATCTTCCACTCCAATTGCGCCAGCACGCCACCAAGCACCCGCACATCGTGATTGCTCAAACCGAGATCAAACAGCAACCGGCGCAGCTTGAGGCCCTGAGCTTGTTTTCCCTTGGGCTTAAAGTACCCGGAATGGTCCAGAAGCCTGACGGCACGGTCGAGTATATGGTTAAGCGACTGGATATTGGCCGGCAGCGAAGAGTGGACTCGGCCAGAGGCTGCTGCGTGCGGAAATCCCGCGGCACGCGCCAGTTCATAACACCAGACGGCTACCGATTGCCCCAAATTCATCGATGGGCAGCCTGCCGTCGTCGGGATTCGCACGAGCAGGTGGCAGTAACTCAAATGCTCATTCAGCAACCCCGTCTTTTCAGAACCAAACAAAACCGCCGCGCGAGTGCGGGACAGGTGCTTTCGCAGCCCTGAAGTCAGTTCGATGAGAGGGACTGGGTCACGGTCAAGATTTCTTCGCGAGCCCGTTGTAGTACCCACGACAAAATTACAATCGCCGACGGCTTCCGAAAGATGTTCGGTCACGCGCGCAGACTTGAGGACGTGGCCGGCGCCGACCGCCGAGTGGGCTTCCCTCCAGACGGGGTCGAAAGGTGCCACAACCACCAGGTCATCAAAACCAAAGTTGGCCATGGCGCGGGCTGCAGCGCCGATATTGAGTGGGTTGCGCGGCCGTACAAGGACAACGCGCCACTTGGCTCCGGTTGTTTTCATACGAGAGATTTTACCAGCACAGACGCCGGTCACAACTGGTCAAGCTATTTCTTAGGGGGGAGACTTGGAAGGAGGCACGGAACCGTTCGGCACCGGAATCGATTTGCCAGTATCAATGCTCTGGACAGCTTTGATCACGGAAGTTGATTTGAATTGCTTATAGTCTGTGTAGCGAATGATCTCTTTGATGTGAACGGGCCCACTGGGGAAATAAAGAGTGTCGTCCGCCAACGTAAAGGTGGGAAACCAGAATTTTCCATCGATCTGCTGCCGCCATGTCGTGAAGCGCGGGAAGAGGTTTTCACCATGCTTGTTTCTTATTTCCGGCACCTGCCGGCCCTCAGTCTTGACAATCTGCAGGTCACGGTCATCGACCCAGATCACACCCTGGAAATACTGGTGATGTTTCCTGATCTCTTTTGGGCGGATGGAGAAAACATAGGCGGTAATGTAATCAACCTTCACGTGACCGAGATACTTGATGTCATATTCATCCAGGTCATTACTCGTAAGCACGAATGGCTGGATACTGCGCATGGCGTCCAGGTCCTGCTCCGTCATGAGCACGCCCTTCAGCGAGCCGGGCGGCGCATAGGTCACCTTTTCGATCCGGTGGCCATTATTGTCAAAAAGGATGTCCCAATTCTGCTGCCAGAAGCCGTTGACCCGCCCATCCGCGTCCAACGTCTCAACTTTATTGATCTGACGATAGGTGTAATTGTCCCGAGCCTCTTTGAACATCAACTCTTTGGCTGCAAAGGCGTGGATGATGTTCTGAATTTCAGCAGGACTTGGATCGCTCAGGTTGGGAGTGGGCGACTGCGCCGCTTGTTTTGATCCTGACGCCAACGCAGGGGGCGTTTCACCCTGCTCAGCCTGTCCCGAACCGCTGGCGAGACCCGCCATCACTGTATTGACCTTCTGGTTCACCTCAGCCGATTTTGTGTCCTGGGCCTGTGCCGTTGAAGGAGGAGGATTGGAAATATTGGAAACTTGCGGACGGGAACCAGGGAGTTCAGGACTTATGCCCGAACCTGAACCAAACGTCGTACTGGGAGCTTCGGTTGCCGGGGTTGCGCTTCTTGTTGGGTTCTTGCGATTGCTGTTGACGATGGCATCAATCAGCGCCTGCGTTGCCCCGTCTTTCTTGAACTTCTGAATGAGTTCCGGATTCAACTGGAAATCCACACCCCTCTGCTCCACCAGCGTAATCATCTTCGATTCGGAAGCCCCACCAATCAGGAGCAGGGTAATGTCCTCTTGACTAAGAGGCTGAGCGGCCCGCAACGGAAGCGCAAAAATGCCGGCCAGAATCAGCAGGACAGCGATGGCCCTGCAGGAAGTCTTTACCTGGTGACTTATCACGTTATCCATATGTTGCGCCAGCCCCCAGCCGCATCCCTGGCGGCTTACTTATGTAGAAGAGCCTTTCAGGTCAAAAGGTTGCTCGGAAGCACTCTGGATTCTGGCCCCGATACACCCCATGTGGTCCTTGCACGCACACTTTCGCGGCCTTTCTCTCCTGTTTGTCCCTTTTCTAAATTATACACGAGGAGGGGCTCTCATAGCGTCGCCAGAGAACACCGGATGAACCAGCCCACCGCACGGACAGCCGAATGACCCCGCTCAAAATCCCTGGGCTGAACTATGCCTCAGCAAGAGCCGGACACGGCACGCCAAAAGGGAAACCACCAGCCTCGGGCGCGACCAGCATAAAAACAATCACAGAAAACACCCCGATGAATTCGAAAGGCTGCACAGATACCCGCTCCCGGCCCCCGATTGGAGCCCGGGCACCAAGGGTTGTAGTCGCGAATCCCGTGTTACTTCAATTCAACCCAGGTCCGGCCCAGATAAAGGCGCGCCGTTCCACCTCCGCTCGCTACAACCTGCAGGGGCCGCGGACTCTTCAGTTTTTCGTCCACCTTTACCGCGCATTCTGCAACCCTCTTGCCGGCCTGGTTGTAGAGAAAGAATTTCGATGGGCGCCTCCCTGCAGTGCCTTTTGCCTTCGCAAGGCCAAATCCGTAGCTGCCGATGGCAAGCTGATGGCCGCACACCTCCACGTTTCCTTCAGCAATCAGCATCCCAAGGTATTTCTCCTGGACCTGTGAGCTGTAACCGCTCGTGTCCAGCAGTCCCGCAACGAATCTTGCCCCTGAAGGCGTAAGCACGAGCGTCGAATTGCGCTTTTCAGTCGGGATCGCGTTCTCTTCAAGGACGAAATCCCTGGGGACAATCTTGTTAAAGGCTTCACCCTTTTCGACTTTAAATACACGTTGAGCAGTGGCCGGGCTTGCCGCCATGAAGCTCACCAACAGAGAAGCGATTGCGACTAAAGAGGTCCTCATCATTCCTCCTTCATCCGGTGATGTTCGGTTCCCAACAAGGTTATTACAGTCCGAAGGATTTGGCGCCTGAAAGCCCGGGTTGCCCCGCCGATACCGTAGCGCAACCCGCTGGCTTGGCCTGATTTTATGCTTTCCCATTCACCGTGGCTACCCTTTTTTGATGAACTGACGGACCGGCCATCCAATCAAGCACACCAAGGGCCCTTTTCGCCCGATTTCCGGCGGGAGTTCTAATGACTTCTGCCGGGCGCGAATTCCTCAGCATTAGCTTGCTTGGAACACCACGTATGCTACACTACCCAGTCGCGACGACAAAGGGATTCCCTTCCGGCCAATGAATTGGGGCGGAAGGCACATGCGAACTGGCCGGAAAATTTCTCACTGTGGCTCTGGCCACGTCTCAAGTGCCAAAGGCATGTCTATCAGATCGAGGTGTGATAATGGTGAAACGCATCTTATTGTGCTGCGCCTTTCTCGGAATCTTCACGATGCCCGGAATGGCCCAAAGGAACGGCTGGAAGCAGCTTTTTAATGGCAAGAACCTGGATGGTTGGGAACATGTCGGTCCCGGCGGCGACAAGGTTGTCAACGGCTTGATCGAGACTTATGGAGGAATGGGACTGCTGTGGTACACTGGCCGGGAATTCGGCAACGAACAGATCCGCGTCGTCTACAAGATGCGCGACAAGAACGATAATTCCGGCGTCTTCATTCGCATCCCCATCAAACCGCGCGAACCTTGGATGCCCGTCTATTACGGCTATGAAGTCCAAATTGACAATGATCCTAAGGGGGAGACCAAGGAATATCACTCGACGGGATGCCTTTATTCGATTTCGAAAGCATTGGCTTATCCCGGGAAAGGATCGGGACAGTGGAACACTATGGTGATTACGCTCGAAGGGCCACGCACGATCGTTACGGTGAATGGTGTCAAGGTTACGGACTACACCAACGGCCAGCCGGCGCCGCCACGCAAGTTCAACTTTGAACCCTATCGCGGCCCCCGGCCCAACGAAGGATACATCGGGCTTCAGAACCACAGCAATCATGACACTGTGTTCTTCAAAGAAGTTGCCGTGCGGCCCTTATCCAGATAATACGAGTTTCGGGAGGCGGAAATGAAAGATAAGTTCACACGGAGATATTTCCTGCAGTCTGCGGGAGCGTCAGCTTTCGCGGGTGCCGGACTTGCCTTGCCGTCCCAGGCGCAGGCTGCCGGGAGGGGCGCCGGTGCCAACGACGCAGGATCCACAGCCAGGATGTTCCCGGGATGTTGCGCATACTCCTACCGGAAATACTTGAAAAGCGGACAGATGAGCATGCAGGATTTCATTCGCGAAATGGTCAAGATAGGCTCGGCAGGAGCGGATATGACCGTGTACTGGTTCAAGTCAACCGACCCGGCTTATCTGGACGATCTCAGGCATCTGGCCTTTGAAAACGGCGTGCCGTTTTCGGGGGCGGCTTGCGGCTCCAGCATGGTCCAGGCGAGTGCCGAGAAACGGCAGCAAGTGCTGGAAGACATCGAGAAGTGGATCGATGTTACGGACCGCCTGGGAGCATCACACTTGCGGGTTTTCGGGGGTGAACTTCCGCCCGGCACAAGCGTGAAGCAAGGAACGAATTGGGTGGTTGAAACCATGAAGCCCGCGTGTGATTACGCGGGCAAAAGAGGTATCACGCTTGGTATCGAGGACCACTCTGGGGTCACGCAAAACGCAGATGTTTGCCTGGAAATTATGCACCGGGTAAACTCTCCTTACGCCGGCATCAATCTCGATATCACCCACTTTATCCCAACAGCCAGTGAGGACCCCTATGCTCAGATCAAGGCCTGCGTTCCTTATGCCACGCACACCCACATTCGCGATCACTTCGACGACGGCACACCCATCGATATGGATCGCGTGTGGAAAATGTTCCATGACGGGGGATACAAAGGGTTTATGTCTGTGGAATACGAGGGGAAGGAACAACCTTTGACGGGCATCCCCAAACTGATGCGCAAGGTCAGAGCGCTCTGCCTGAAATATTCCAGCGCGTAGCCCAAGGTATACCGCGAGGCGGAGGCCGCCCGGCAATTTCGTGCGAGGGTTAGATGTCCCGGAAAGCACGAATGCGCTTAACAAGCTTTCTGACGCTTTTTCTATGTGTGACGGACCGCATCGGTTCGCATCCCATCCTTGCGTAAAGATTCCTGGCGGGGATATTGCCTTTTCCTTCAACTTAGTCCTGTCTTTCAGTTGCTAAAGTGGTCCGCATCAAGGCACCGGGCTTTGACCATCGATGGGAGACAGAACACAAAAAGGTAGTTCACCTGGGCGGGCCGATAGTTAATTGAAAACACCCGCGAGGTTCGCTATATTCAATCAGGGGGGGTCGTCTATGCCTATTTTTGAGTACCAGTGCCGGGACTGCGGGTCGAAGTTTGAAAAGATTTCATATAGTTCGGGAGATGAAATCCTGTGCAAGAATTGCTCAAGTCCGCAGGTCGATAAGCTGTTGTCGGTGTTTGCCGTCGCAGGAGCTTCCCACGAAGGACCCTCGAGTGAGCCCGGTCCCTGCCCTTGCGGAGCGCCACGCCGCGGGATGTGCGGCGAATAGCGCAGGCGTAAAGTTTCCACATTCCCACCGGTTTCCATTCCCAGGCTGCTATCTCTATTGTTCTTGAGAGTAATGATGATAAGAAGACCGCTTGGAGGGTGCGGCTCGACCACGGTGATACTGCAAGTTTGCTCCCACCCATTGTCGAAAGACCACAAACACACTGGACGGCGCCCAACGTCGCGAGGAAGTAAAGGCGAGGATCGATGTTAAGCCCTGAAATTAGGTTCCTTTTAAAGCATGAAGATTTCAAGAAATGCGAAGCGGTCCAGAAGTCTATCTGGGGAGGACTCAGTGTTGCGGCAGAAGTGATGCTGGTGACGCAAAAGACAGGCGGGGCGGTCCTTGGGGCCTTTGTTAAGAACCAACTGGTGGGTTTCATTTATGCGCTGCTGGCTCGCCGCAATGGACAGGTCATTCACTGGTCGCACATGATGGGAATATTGCCCGGGTACCGCAGCCGGGGTCTCGGCCTTCAATTAAAGCTCGCCCACCGCAACCTTGCCATCTCCCAGGGTATCAAGTCCATCTGCTGGACCTTTGACCCCCTGCAAACCAGAAACGCCAGTCTGAATCTGACCAAACTGGGCGCACGCGTAGAAGAATATATTGTCGACTACTACGGTCGTTTTCACAGCAGCATTGAACGAGGGCTTCCAAGCGATCGGTTTGTTGTGAATTGGCGCATTGCCTCAAAAAACATTGCGAAACTCCTCGCTGGAGAAAAAGGCAAAGCCGAAACTCCGGATTTGCCCGTCATCAATGCGACGGCCACAAACAAGAAAGGATTCCTGGTAAACAGAAAGTTTAATCTCAGCTATCGTGAACGCAGGCTGTTGGTAGCCATTCCTTCGAATGCGGACCTTATGCGAACGGAGGACCTGCCGCTAGCCAGACTCTGGCGGCTTCAAACCCGCGAGATTTTCCTGAATTACCTGTCAAAAGGCTATTCTGTTACCGGCTTTCTCACCGACAACGAGCCCCACGCTGAACCACGGTGCTTTTATCTCCTGCGTCACAATAAGAGTTAGGAAAACATATCGGCGCTTGTTGAACGAAGGAAGTTCACCTGGATTAGCATCCACCCTGATCCGTTGATAAGGCGGCGGAAGGGTTGAGTCGCTGCGGTTTTCGGCGGGTCAGCATGGAATTGGTCCGCGGGCGACAACTGTGAGCTCGGCTTGAGCGGGGCAGTTACGAATCTT
>JAJYJL010000106.1 GCA_021789565.1 Acidobacteriota bacterium | reverse complement strand
CTGTCCCGGCGACATGATATATGTCAGTGGAAGATTGGGGCAGTCGGCCCGGGGCCTTGAAATTCTGAAATCGCGAGCGAGAAAGCGCAGACGGCCTCGAGAAGAGCAGCAGGATAATTCCGAAGCCGCAGGAGCCTTGAAGGCCCATCTTTACCCTGAACCGCGCTGCCATCTGGGCCGTTGGCTTCAGAGCGCCGGCATTCCGTCTGCACTGATGGACATCAGCGACGGCCTTTCAACGGACCTGGCCCGCATGTGCGAGGCGAGTGGAGTAGGAGCAACGGTCGATGCCGGGCGCATACCAGGGCCCGCCGGCGTAACGCCGGAACATTCCCTGGAACTGGCTCTCAATGGGGGAGAGGACTACGAGCTGCTCTTTACTGCGTCCAAAAGGAAAGCGGGGAAGGTTCCCCGAGCTTACCGCGGCGTTCCGCTCCATTGTATCGGCCAGATGCACCGCTCGCGGGACGTTCTCCTGATCTATCAAGACGGCAGAAAATTGCCTCTTGCCCCCGCCGGCTACGATCATTTTTCAAGGTAATGGCCTCGGGGCAGCGCTGGTTCTCCCGACTGGAAGGCCTGGAAGGATAAGCCTGGACGGAACTATATATGAACCGGCGGATGTAGCCGTGAAAGGGGAGAAAGTCGTGCCGGAGAGGCGGTTCGAAGCAGGCGGCTTCAGCCGCTGAAAGTTCCGACGGCAGGAGCGCTCCGTTCAGGGGCTTTTGAGGCGCTCCGGTGACGCGACTGAAGTCGTGCCCTTCACAAAACTCGTGCCCATTCACTTGGCCCTGCTGCGTGATGAATAAGGCTGCCTAATAATTGGCCTGAGGCGCCGGCGCAGCCCTGGGCGTGACGACCTCTGGAGGCCGGGCAGTTGGTGGCGGCGCGGTGGCTGAAGGGGTTGGGTCGGGGAGCGGAATCTGCTGAATTGTGGAGACGGGTTTTGAGTCCGACAGGCTGGCCGCAAGCGCGCGGAGATCGGAATCGCTGGTCAGAACGTTGCCTGATCCCGCGCTGGCCAGAATTTGCTGCACCTGGTCAGGCGTTGACAATAGCGGTGAACCCGGAAACCGCTCTACCGGCTTGTCTTTCAGCGCCTGGGTCATGAAATCCGTCCAAATGGGCAACGCGACGCGGGAGCCTTCTTCTCCTCGTCCCAGCGGGTGATGGTCATCAAATCCCACCCAGACTCCCGTAGTGATTGAAGGAGAAAACCCGATAAACCAGGCGTCAGTAAAATCATTGGTGGTCCCGGTTTTCCCTGCCAGGTCATACTTCTGGGCCAGCCATCGGTCGCTGACGGCCGTCCCGGAATTAAAAACTTCCCGCAGCATCGAGACTTCAATTCGTGCGATTCCGGCCGGCAGCACGTCGGTCACCTGGGGAGGAAACTCGTCGATCACGCGGCCGTTATAGTCGGTGACTCTCAGGATTTCGCGGGGCTCAATGTGGACGCCATCATCGGGGAATGTTGAAAAGGCCGATGTATGCTCCAGCAATGTCAGGTCAGAAGCGCCAAGCGCCAGGGGCAAATTGGGAACCAGCCGTGACTCGATTCCGAAGCGTCGGCAAAGTTTGATGACGTTATCGATGCCGACTTTGGCAAGGAGTTTTACCGCCGGGACGTTCCTGGACTCCGCCAGAGCGTGCAGCAGCGTGATGCTGCCTTCGAACTTGCCATCATAGTTGTGGGGTGCCCACAGGCCGGCCGGGCTCGGAAAAGTAACCGGGGTGTCCATAATGGTATCGAACGGCCCGATGCCGTCCAGCAGAGCCTGCGCGTAAACATAAACCTTGAAGGATGACCCGACTTGCCGGTAAGCCTGAACCGCCCGGTTAAACTGGCTTTTGCTGTAGTCGTATCCGCCCACCATTGCCTTGATTTCGCCGGTGGCGTTGTCAATGGCCAGCAGGGCTCCCTGCACGGCCGGTATCTGATCAAGGGTGGCGTGGACCGTTTTACCCTTAATCTCCTCGATCTTGAAAACGTCCACGTCGCCCGGGCTGAATATCCCGCGTGGGTCCTTTTTCCAGGTCCACTTGAAATCGGCGGGTTTGACCTGGGCTGTCAGGTTGCCGAACCGCACCTCGGCATAGCTCGGGTTAACGCCCATGACAATGCCATGGACCAGGCTGCCCACCTTCAGAGGGTCTGACCAATCAGAATTTTCATAGGTGTTCAGCGTAGCCGGCTTGCCATCCGGAAGTTTGACCGGGTGTTTCAGAATGTTCAGTTCCGGGCCCCGCCATCCGCGCCGCTTGTCATCTGCCCGCAAGCCATCCCGGAGCGCTTCCTGGGCGGCGCGCTGCAGGTTGACGTTCAAAGTCGTGTAAACCCGAAGGCCTTTCTGCTGCACAGCTTTCAGGCCGTATTTCTTTTGCAGGAACTGCCGGACGTCTTCGACGAAATAGGGGGCGATGTTTTCATTCCAGCCCTTGACGTGCAGATCCAGCGGCGTCCTGACAGCATTTTGATAATCCGCTTTGCTGATCTTGTCATTATTCAGCATCGCCCTCAAAACCTCGTTGCGGCGCGCCATGGCATAGTGCGGGTGAAGAATCGGCCAGTAAATGGGGCCGCGCGCCATGCCGGCAAGTAGAGCGGCTTCGGGGAGCGTGACCTGCTCAATATGTTTCCCAAAGTAAAATTCTGCCGCTGCGGCAAAGCCATAGTTCCCGTAACCCATGGGAACCTGATTGGCGTACATACTAAAGATCTGTGGTTTGGTAAACCGGCGCTCGATCTGAATGGCCAGCAAAGCCTCCTGGATCTTTCGCCGAAAGCTCTTTTCAGGTGTCAGAAAGAGCATTTTGGCCACCTGCTGCGTTAGCGTGCTGGCGCCCTGGGCCTTGCGCCATTCCAGAATATCGGTGATGGCCGCCCGGATAATTCTCAGAACATCAACACCCCAGTGGCTTTCAAAATTGCGGTCTTCGATGGAGATCACGGCGTTTCGCATCACCGGGGGAATCTGGTTATAAGTCACCATCACGCGATGTTCCATTGCAAACCGTGCGATAGGAGTTCCGTCGTCGGCAAAAACCTCTGTCATCACGTCGGGCCGGTAATTTTCCAATTGTTGAACTTCGGGAAGGTCAGACGAATAGACAAAAAAGAGCCCTCCCAGCACTCCGACTCCTGCCGAGAGAACAACGAGGATAACAAAGACAAGCTGGCCGAAAAACTTTCGGCTTCTTAACAGCGGTGCTGGCCCCCCGCGAATTGGGCGGTTCGGAGGCCGCGACTGGGGACCATCCATATAAGCGATTCCCTCTTCACCAATTCTAGGATCACCCTTTATAACAGTCAAACAAAGATAACGCTCCCGTGACTGTCTATTCATGAACCAGAGGATGTAGCGGCGAAAGGGGGAGAAGGGGCACGACTTTAGAGATCGCTGAAAAACGCCCGAAACCGTCATCAAGGGCCGATGTTCTTTGTTGGCCCGAGGAATCTGCTTTGTTTGCCGTCACTGGATCAAAAGCAGATTCCTCTCCCGCTGCGCGGGATCGGAATGGCGGACTGGCAACCGTTTTTCAGCAGCCTCTGAAGCCCCACAGGAGCTTTTGAGGTGCTCCAACGGCACGACTGAAGTCGTGGCCCTTTCACAAAGACAATCCACTAATGGCCTGAAGTGATGGGGGAGCGAGCTTACATCCTGGGTTCCCTCCGTGCCCACGGTCAGACAGGTTCCACCACAATCTTGCGACAAATTCGGATTAGCCTGGCGTGAGGAATCTGGGATGGGGAAGAGAGCATGACGAGTTCCCCCTGGCGGAAACTGCTGTAATACCATCTGGCGAACAGACTCAAATGCTCCCAGGAGGCCGTCCCGGGGGATTCGTCTGCATCGCGCAGCAACTCATCGAAAAGCAGACGAAAGCGTTCGTCCAGAGAAAGCGGCGAGGAGACATTCTCTTCGAGGTCCATGGATCCGGGGCCGAGCAGATTACCCGATCGCATCAGAAAAAAAGATACGGTCTTGTGTTTTGAGCCCGGCAAAACAAGAACCGCGTGAAGGTCGTTTAGGTTTCGGACGGGTTCCGGTTTAAGCGCCAGCGCGTCATGAATCTTTTTGATCTTGCGATGCAATTGTCCAGCACGCTCAAAATCAAGCCTGTCTGAAGCCTTATCTCGTTGGGCCTTAACGCTCCGCTCGAGGGAAAGGCCCTCGGTGGTCAAAAATTCGACGACGCGCTCGACCTCCTGGTGGTACTCGCTGTCACTGCAACCCTTGAAACAGGGCGCCATGCACATGCGCATCTGCGAGTAAATGCATCCGGGATGGGAGGGGTCGGGATCGAGGTCTTCAACACAACGGCGGATTTTGAAGAGATCGAGAAATTCACCTGCAAATCGCTCAGCGGCCGCCCGGGAAGGGAACGGGCCGTAGTAGAGACAGCCATCCTTTGAAATGCGCCGCGTGGGATAGAGCCGCGGAAATCGATTTCGGAGATTCAACTTGAGCAGCGCGGGGGCCTTGAGCCGCAAACGCGCCCGGTATTGGCGGGGATAATAGTGGCGGTTCAAATGGTAGATCAGCCAGCGCATCTCGAAGCCCGAGCCGGCATATTGATAATCGACGCGCCGGGTTATTTCTCGAAGATTCAGGAGTCTGGAATTTTCCTCGGGTTTTCGTAGGACTCGCCTTAACCGCCGGTGGAGGTCCTGTGTGCGTCCTAAGTACGGCGCTGCGCCGGTTGTTGCACTCTGTTCCGAGAAGAGAGCAAAAACCGCCGGGCGATGGTCGAATTGTCGAAAGAATAGTTCGCTTTCGGCTTTCGGATCGAATTCCAGCGAGTTTTCAAGTCTCATGCGTGTTTCCGGAGCTTGAGCCGATTTTAGTTTCTGGGTAATCGACCGGTCAAGCCAGGTTGTTCGAAAGAAGACGAACTTGACGAGAAAACCGTGCTCAAGTGTAGAAGTGACCACTCGCCTGAGCGTTCCAATACGCCGGCTTTCCTGATGGATTACGGGGTTGAGAGTTCCGGCATCGGCATGCTGTTCGCACCAGGTCTCTGCTTTCCAACTGTTTTACAGACCGCTGCCAGGAATTTAGAGAACGCGTTTGTACCCATTGAACTAAGTAGGTTTTAGAGACGGGTACTTTCGCTGTACAAAACGTCCACATATTGGACAGAAAATTGTTTTTCTCGCAATTTGACACCTTTGTCACGGTGCGGACCAGGTCCTTTTACCGAAACTGGCCCGCGTTGAAACTTGCCGAAAAGGATTGTCACCAGGCCTTAAAACTGAAATCAGAAATTCTGGCGTGCAAATTGGAGATTCCGGGGCACGGTGGTTTAATAAGCAGCAGGCACGAGCAGGAAGGTTAATAATATCGGCGTCACCGCGATCCGGGCTCCCACTGGGGGATTTCAACCCAAGTCCAAGGTTCTCCGACCAAAAACATGAAGTTCGTCACATGGTAGTGTGATGGGGATCACTGCTTCACTGGTTGAGAACAGACAGAATTCGCGACAGCTCAGGAGTCATGGAACCCCTTGATGAAGACTATTCCTCAAGATCTGGCTATCTGTGCTCAGGGCGCCATTTGTTAGTTTGCAGGTGTGAACCTGGTTTCGGGCCGGGACTTGGGAGTACACCATAGCGCTGCTCATTTGCGTTTCCTGAACCGCAGGCGGTTGCAGGCAGTGCGATCTCAGCGGAGCGCGCCTCGGGTGTCGTCTATTTAAGGAGGCTAAGTTATGAGTAGATTGATTGAACGGCGATTATTTCATCTTATTCTCGCTACGTCGCTGGTTTTCTTCCTGGTTCCTGGTTCAAGCAGAGCGCAAGTTGAGACTGGCAGAATTGGTGGGACGATCACGGACCCGAGTGATGCGGTCATACCGAACGCTCAAGTGACGATCACCAATGTTGCGACCGGAGCCGTCCGCAACGTCAAGTCGGACGCCAGTGGCTACTATGTTGCGACGAACCTTCTTCCGGGCAATTACTCCGTGGCGGTTGAAGCACCCGGATTCGTGAAAACCACACAGACAGTTGTTCTGCGTGTCGGCGGGATTGTGAACGTGCGAGTCCGCCTCGCCGTTGCCGGCTCTGCCGTCATGGTGGAAGTTACCGGGACCGGCCCCACAATGGTGAACACGGAAACGCCTACGGTGTCCTCATCCATCACGGCGCAGGAAATTCAGCAGCTTCCCTCGCTGACCCGCAACCCTTACGATTTCGTGACGATATCCGGCAACGTTTCTACGGATGATCCGAGCGGCCGCGGGGTGGGGGTTGCGATCAACGGATTGCGCGCTGCGGGAACGAACGTACAACTCGATGGGGCGGCTAACAACGACGAATTCATTGCCGCAGTGGGCCAACCCGTCCCTCTGGACTCAGTGCAGGAATACACGGTTCTGACCAACAATTTTGGAGCGCAATACGGCCGCGCCGATGCCGGTGTCGTCAACGTGGCCACCAAGAGCGGCACCAACCAGTTTCACGGCTCGGTTTACGAGTACAACCGTGTTTCAAAACTGGCTTCCAATGATTTTTACAACAATGCCAATGGCATTGATAAGGGTATCTACACACGCAACCAGTTTGGGTTTTCTGTGGGCGGCCCCATCAAGAAGGACAAGCTTTTCTTCTTCGTGAATCCGGAATGGAACCGCATCCGCAGTGCAGCTCCCCAGGTTTTTATGATCCCAGACAATGCGTTCATTAACGCTTCCTCCCCTTACACGCAGGACTTTTTCAATACCTACGGGGCAAAACGATCCGACCTGAATACGCTGGCGGTTTATTCGCGCCAGGATCTTATCAATCAGGGGTCAGATCCCTGCGCGAAGAGTACTCTCGGACCCTGCTTGGCCTATCCGATTACCGCACCCATGTGGGATAAGGTCACCTACAACACTCCGGCTGACGCCGGCGCGGGTCTCCCCACCAATCAACTCATGGTTGACAGCCGGGTGGACTGGAACATCAGCGACAAGTCGCAGATGTACGTTCGTTTCGCGCAGAACCACGACGCCCGTTTCGATGGGACCGTCAACACCAGCCCGTACGCGGGCTACGAAACCGGTGAAACCATCTCCGACCAGAACGCCCTCATCTCCTTCACGCGGACCATAACGCCCAGCATCGTCAGCCAGTCCAAAGTCGTGTACAACCGGTTGGGCGACCTGCAGCCACTCGGCAAGGCCCCGATCGGACCAACGCTCTACCTGGCCAATTCGGGAGGCATACCGGTCGGCGGCTATACGGCCATCCTTCCAGGTTACAGCGGCACCACGCCGGGCAACGCGATTCCCTTTGGCGGGCCTCAGAACTTCTATGAATTTTATGAGGATATAAGCATGTCGCATGGGTCGCACACGTTCCGTTTTGGCGGCTCGTACACCTACCTGATCGACAATCGCGCCTTCGGCGCCTACGAGGAAGCGGTTGAGGCCCTGTCTTCAGGCGGCACCGACGCGCTCGATAACTTCATGACCGGCAATCTCTATCTTTACAAGGCGGCCGTCAATCCTCAGGGAAAATTCCCTTGCGTAGACCCCTCGAACCCCACGCCCGATTGCACCGTTACGCTGCCGGTGGGCCCGCCCAACTTTACCCGCAGCAACCGGTACAACGAATGGGGGCTTTACACTTCCGATGAGTGGAAGGTCCGGCCGAGGCTGACCCTGACGCTCGGTGTGCGCTGGGACTATTACGGTGTCCAGCACAACAAGAATCCGAACCTCGACTCGAATTTTTATCTGGGCAGCGGCAGCAACTTTTACGAGCAGTACCACAATGGCACGATACAGATTGCTGACAAGAGTCCTGTCGGCGGCCTTTGGGCGCCGGACTATAAGGACTTTTCGCCGCACGTCGGCTTTGCCTGGGACGTGTTTGGCAACGGCAAATCCTCCCTCCGCGGAGGCTACAGCATTGGCTACGAGCGGAACTTCGGCAACGTGACGTTCAACGTGATCCAGAATCCGCCGAACTACGCCGTCATTACTCTCTCGGCCCCTGATGCCGGCAACATCACCAACTCGAACGTCGGCCCGCTCGGCGGAACCAGTGGATCGGTTGCCTTGCCGCACGCCTCTTTCCGCAATGTAAACCCGAACATCAAGACCGCCTACGCGCATCTTTATAGCCTGACCTTTGAGGAGCAACTGGCCTCGCACGCGCTCGTTACCATCGGCTATTCCGGCTCCAGGGGCGAGCGCATGTATTCGCTGAGCGACTTCAACCGGCCGGGTTACGGCAATCTCTTCCTGGGTGAGTCGATGGCCACGAATCCCTTTGCCCCCCTGAACGACCAGTACAGCATCGGTTCGTACCGGCGGAACAGCGACGGCGTGTCTCTGTATAACTCGATGAACGTGGGCTTCAAGTTGCAGAATTTCCGCAGCACGGGGTTGACGCTGGCAGCGAATTACACGTACGGAAGCGCAAAAGATGACCTCAGCTCGACTTTCAGTGATGGCAACTTCGATTGGAACGTCGGTTACCTCGATCCTTTCAACCCCGGCCTGGACTACGGTCCGGCCGAGTTCGACAACACCAACCGCTTCTCCATGGGCGCCGTTTGGGATATTCCCTTTGCCCGGGACTTCCATGGCGTCACTGGTCAGGTGCTAAACGGCTGGGAAGTCACCCCCATTTTTGCAGTCAGTTCAGGCTTCCCGTTTACGGTCTTCGATTGCACCAACGCTTATTGGTACTGCCCGCGGGCTATGAAGATGTCGGGGACGTCAGGCTTTTCCAAGAACGGGAAGGAAGTCCCCGTTCCGGGATCGCCCGATACCTTTACCTGGATCCCTTATTATGACTCGTCGGGTAATCCGCTGTTTGATTCTTCCTACGTAAATCCCACGGTCGGCGTGTCTGACTACGGTCCGTTCCCGAGCAGTATGTACACACGGAATGCCTTCCGTGCGCCGAGCAAGTATAGCCTGGACCTTGGGATTTATAAGAACTTCAAAGTAACAGAGCGGTACGCTCTCCAATTCCGAGCGGAGATGTATGACGCATTTAACCACGCTACCTCGACGATGGTCCCCTACGTCAACGAAGTTAATCAGGCTACCGGTGTTGAGACCAACCGATTCGGCCACCGAAATATCCAGTTGGCCCTTCGGTTCACTTTCTAAACACATTACTTCGCCGCTCTGGCATGGGGCGACGGCTTAATGATCTGAGAGGGAGGATCCATCGGTCCTCCCTTTTTTTATTTGCAGTGGGGATTCCCTGGAGGCGGGGCCCCGCGGGAGGCGCGGATCACGCCCGAAATCTCGCATCTTGAGATTTTACTTGCGGAAGAATTTGAACAGCTTGTCGTAGGTGGTTGCAAGGTCCTCCGGCTCGACCCGGGTTTCGCCTATCACGGTCATGAAATTTGAATCGCCGGTCCAGCGGGGCAGGATGTGCATGTGGACGTGGTGCTCAACTCCGGCCCCCGCACAGCGGCCCATGTTCAAACCGAGATTATATCCTTCGGGATGGTAAACGTCCTTCAGGGCGCGCTGAAGCTGCTGGGCCAGGGCCATCATCTCCGCCAGCGTTTCCACCGGCGCTTCAGTCAGTTCTGCGACATGCGCGTACGGAACAACCATAGCGTGGCCCGCCGTGTACGGGTAAAGGTTCAACAGGACAAAATTTGCCTTGCCCCGGTAAAGAATCAGGTGCTCACGGTCGCTTGAGGGATCTGCGGAAGCTTTTTCGCAGAAAATGCACCCCTGATTCTGGGTCCCCCCGCTGACGTATTGAAACCGCCACGGGGTCCACAAATAATCCATGTCCAATAACCGCCGGCGGGAAGATTACTCTTCGGGAATGGCTGGCTTGGAGGGCGTTTCGCTCATTGGCTGCGGCGCCGGCACCGCAGCAGGTGAATCTGCCTGAACCGGATGATCCGTCCCCTGGCCACTGTTTACAATGTCTTTCAGCTCTTTGCTGGGTTTAAAGTAAGGGATATCTTTGGCGGGTACATCCACGCGCTCGCCAGTCTTTGGGTTTCTTCCCACGCGGGAATTCCGGTGGCGCGTTCTGAAACTTCCAAACCCCCGGATTTCGATCTTATCTCCACCTCGGAGGGATTTGACGATACCCTCGAAAATAGTATCGACGATCACCTCAGAGTCTTTACGGCTCAACTCTGTCTTCCGAGCAACATCCTCAATCAAGTCAGCTTTTGTCATGCTCGACTCCTCAGGCTAAGATTTAGACCCGGGTATCCTCACCAGCAGCTATTCGGCCGGCCTGGAACGGCGCGGCATCGCTGGTCGTTCTTAATGCGAATCATCACGGTCCCCCGGCGCACTGGCCCGCGCCATTGCCGGAGTGGTAATGCCCGCAGACGTAAATGCCTCGGCCATCCTGGAAAGTCCCGGTGGTTCAGGCGTTCTTTCCCGCTGCTGCGGGGGTTTCCAGTTTTCTGACCTTGTGCTCAGGCTGATTTTCTTTTCTTCCGGATTCAGCCGGATAACGCGAAAGTCGAGTTCCTCCCCCACTTTCGGCAGGCCTTCATCGCTGCCGGGGTGGCTGCTTTCGATTTCCGAAATGTGGCATAGGCCTTCGATGCCCTCTTCGATTTCGGCAAAGACCCCGAAAGAAGTTCGGCGGGTGACCCTGGCATGAACCATGTCGCCCACGTTTGTCCTGGCAAAGAAGCTTTCCCAAGCGTCAGGCTGGAGTTGCTTCAACCCAAGTGACAGACGGCGGTTTTCAGTATCAACGTTCAGGACAACGGCCTCAATCTCCTGGCCCTTCTTGAGCACTTCAGAAGGGTGTTTCACATTTCGGGTCCAGGAAAGATTCGAGACGTGGACCAGGCCGTCAATGCCGTCCTCGATCTCAATGAACGCGCCGAAGTCGGTCAGGTTGCGAACCCGCCCCTCCACATTCGTCCCCGCGGGATACCGCTCCACCAGGTGTTCCCATGGGTTGTCCTGCAGCTGTTTCATACCCAGCGAAATGCGCCGTTCTCCCGGATTCACCGAAAGAACAACCGTCTCGACCTCTTCGCCCGGCTTCACCAGCTTCGAGGGATGCTTCATCCGCTTCGACCAGGTCATCTCCGAAACATGCACCAGGCCCTCAATGCCCTGCTCCAGCTCGATAAAGGCGCCATAGTCGGTCACGCTCAGCACGCGGCCTCTCACATGCGCCCCGATCGGGTAGCGCTCCACCGCGTCCAGCCACGGATCGGGCGTCAGTTGCTTGAAGCCAAGCGAAACCCGCTGCTTGTCCTTGTCGAACTTCAGCACCTTCACCTGAATTTCGTCGCCCACGTTCACCAGATCGCGCGGATGTGTCAGCCGTCCCCACGACATATCGGTGATGTGCAGCAGGCCGTCGATGCCGCCCATGTCCACGAAGGCGCCGTAGTCGGTCAGGTTCTTCACCGTACCCGTCAGGATGCTGCCCTCTTCCAGGTGCTCGAGCGTCACGGAACGCTTGGCAGTGTGCTCTTCCTCAAGAATTTCCTTGCGCGAAACCACAATGTTGCCGCGCTTCTTGTTCAGTTTGATCACGCGGACTTCAATCGACTGGCCAATATACGCATCTAGGTTCCGCACCGGGCGAATCTCAATCTGCGAACCCGGCAAAAACGCCTTGATCCCGATATCCACCGTCAAGCCGCCCTTCACGCGGCTCAGAACAATACCCGTCACCGGAGTCTTCTCGTTAGCAGCCTTCTCGATCGTGTCCCACACGCGATGCCGCAGAGCCTTCTCATAGCTCAGGACATACCCGCCCTCAGGATCTTCCCGCTCAATGACGACCTCGACCGAATCACCGGCCTTCAGCTTCGGCTGACCAGTGTGGTCCAGCACCTGCTCAATGGGTATCAGTCCTTCGGACTTCATGCCCACGTCCACCACAACATGCTTCTCCGTCAGCTTGATCACGGTTCCGGGCACAATGGTGGTGTCGTCAAAGGATTGCGCAGCTGCCTCGGCTGCCGCCTGCTCGCGGTCAAACGACTCGAGCGCGGCCGCAAAATCTTCCATGCTGCCAAAGTCCACGTCTTCCGTGATCTCGGCATTCTCCGTGCTCACAGCGGCTTCGCTG
>JAJYJL010000105.1 GCA_021789565.1 Acidobacteriota bacterium | reverse complement strand
CAGAGTCGCGAGTGGTTCCGACATAGTGGTGGCCTCCTACTCTTAGTGTACCATATACACTAAGACCGGGGCCACAATAAACACGAACGCGAGAATTGTTACTTCTATGTCGCACACCCATTGCAGCCGGAGGCCTTCCCGCACCGCAATCCGGCCGCCTCCCGGAGAAAGACGGCGCTGAACGGTACTATTGCCTGTAAAATAGGCGGTCAAATGAATCTGCCCTTCAAATCTGTTCTTCGCAAACTATTTGGCCCCGAACAGCCGGGCGGGCCGGGCCATCTGTGGCCACGCTGGCTGTTGCTCCGGGCCCTCGGCCTGATCTTCTTTTCCGCCTTTTACTCATTGGCATTCCAGATTGAGGGCCTGGTGGGACCAAACGGAATTCTGCCCGCCCAGAACTATTTCACAATCCTCACGGGCCAGGCTGGGATCCTGCGTTACTGGTGGGCACCCACACTCCTCTGGCTGGGAAGCGGTACGCTCGCCCTGCACGTTCTAGTGTGGGCCGGGCTGCTGGCCTCTGTCGCGCTCTTTTTCAATTTCTGGCCGCGTGGAACCATTGCTATTGCCCTGGTGGCGTTCCTTTCCTTTATCGCAGCCGCCCGCAATTTTGCCGATTATCAATCCGACGGCATGCTGCTGGCGGCCGGCTTTTTGTCGCTTTTCTTTGCCCCGGCGGGATTTCGTCCCGGGCTGGGGGAATCCTGCCCGCCTTCGCCCGCAAGCCTGTTCCTGCTGCAGTGGGAATGGTTTCGAATCTATTTTGAGTCGGGGGTCGCCAAGCTGGCCAGCCGCGATCCCCAATGGCAGCACCTGACGGCCATGGATCAGTATTATCAGAACGCTCCGCTGCCCACGTGGATCGGATGGTACGCGCAGCAACTGCCCCATCCCTTTCAGACATTCCTTGCGCTGTTCACGCTGATTGCTGAACTCGCCATCTGCTGGCTATTCATGTTTTCACGCCGGAGCCGCCTGGTCTGCTTCCTGATCCTGACACCGTTCCAAATTGCAATTCTCCTGACGGCCAACTACGCCTTTCTGAATTACCTTGTTCTTTCGCTGGGCTTCCTGCTGCTCGATGACCATTATTTCGAGGGCTGGTTTCGCTGGCTGAAGTCTTCGCGGCTGGGCAGATTTGCCCGGCCCAAGTTTCTGGATTGGAAAACCCCGCCGGCAGATGCGCCGCCGCCGCGTGCATCGGCAGCGGGGCTGGTGGTCTCGGGTGTCTTTCTCACCTGGATTTTTTATGCCACAACTGTGCTTCTGCTCCTGATGTTCAATCCGGCGCTTCCCCTGCCCTTGCAACCCGTGGAAGTTCTGCAGCCGTTTCGCATTGCTAATCAATACGGCCTTTTTGCCGTCATGACTAAAGAGCGATATGAGATCGAATTCCAGGGATCTCGCGACGGCAAGCAATGGATCGCCTATCCTTTTCGCTACAAGCCGCAGGACCCCTCGGAGGCGCCGGGAATTTACGCTCCTTACCAGCCGCGCTTCGACTGGAACCTGTGGTTCGCCTCACTCAGCGACTTTGAGCACAACCCCTGGGTGGTGCAGGCAGAAACCTTACTGTTGAAGAACGATGCAAGCGTGCTTTCGCTATTTCGTTCCAATCCGTTCCCGGGCAAGCCCCCGTTGCAGGTCCGCGCTGTGGTCTGGCAGTACTGGTTCACTGATTTCACCACTAAACACGAGACCGGAAGGTGGTGGAACCGGACGTTCCTGGGCCTTTACGCCCCCGTGATGGAGCGATCCCCAAGCGGACAGGTTTTTGTAAAGCAGTGGCCCACCCCATTGCCGTCGCCGCAGTAACGCGGTTCTCGTACATCGATTCAGGGTAACGATGAAAAAGGAGGCCTGGCCGTCGTTCGCCTCAATTGAAGGTTTGCATCGGCGAGCAGCAGGGCTTCTGCACGGGCTTGAATTCCATAAACTCGACGCGCGTCAGGTCCGGATCGTAGAGATTGAGCTGCCATTTTCCGTCGCGCCCGATCTGAGGTTTGTCGGCTTTATACCCGCGCGCTGTGACGGTTTGATAGGCCTGCTGGATGTTCTTGACGCCCAATGAGAAGTGGTCCATCACGCCCAACGTGCGAGGGGAAGGATGATGGACATTCAGCATAAACTCCAGCCAATTGCTTCCGTTGGGCACCACCATGTCAACCCAGTCCGTTTGGGTGTCCGTCATGCCGCCGGCCCACATCAGGCGGTAACTCAAAATGCCGCCGTAAAAATGGTCTGCGGCCTTCCGGTTTTCCACCGTCTCACCCGCATGAATAATCTGCCGGGATGTGCGTGTTGAAGAGATGAACTTTCCAAAGTTGCGGCTCTCAACCGAGCCGGGCAGGTACTGGATAAACTCGACCTCGTGTCCGGCAGGGTCTTTCAGGCTGAAGCTCAGATCGCCTTCGGCGTCCTTCTGGAGCTTTGCGGGAACAGCTACGCCACGGCTGGCCAGATAACGGCGCAAGCCGCGCGCATCCGGGGTGCGATAGGCAATGTGAATCAGGCGTTCTTCCGTCGGGGATGAAAGTGTGGGCGAGACTGCAATATACTGGTCGTCGCTCACCTTGAAATAGGTGTAACGCATCCGGCCCTTTGCTGTTTCTTCCAGAGGCAGCTCATCAAATCCCAGGACGTGTCCAAAGAAATTGCGGGCCTCCTCCGCGTCCTTCACTCTGAGCGCAATGTGGGCAATCCCCAGGATGGGAGGCCGGCTCACAGCCGCATCTGCCTTTGGTGTGGCTTTCAAAAAGACCGACGTGGCAGCAAGAAAGATCGCAGCAGTAATTCCCGCGAAAACGAGGAAAGGTTTCATGATTGAGGATTATGTCGCTGACCCGGGGCAGGGTCAAGGCCCCCGCGCAAAAACATCTGGACGAACCCCGGCCGCTCCTGCCATGCTGTTTTTTTGGGAATCATAAGTTCACAATTGGGAGTTGCCATGCGATTTTTTGCTCTATGGATTGCCTTAGGGCTTCTGATGCCCTGCACGCTGGCCGCCCAGGCGTCCGCGCCGCAGGAAAAGAAGCCCACGGTCGGGACTGTGCCATCGGACCAGATTCAAACGGAGACGATCAAAGTCCCTGAAGCAGTGCAGGCGCCGCCGCGTTCCATGGCCAATCAGCCGGGGTACATGGAACCCACTCAGACCCACCAGTTGCTTGCAAAACTGTGGCAGGCGGAAGCGCGTGTCAAGGACCTGGCGGCCCAGGTTCATCCGGAAAAAATGAAAATGCCTGCGGCCGAACTTCCTGGATTCAATAGCAATCTGGACGCGCTGCGCCGCAGCCTTGCGTCCCTGGAAGTGAGCCGCCAGAAGTTTGACATGAGGGTGGACAGCGAATATCTGGGCTTTGAAACCTATGCCGGGATCAGTGAAGTTCTGCCTCCCCTCGAACGGCTCGCCGTATTGTTGTCCCGGCACAATAATCCAAGCCTGGAGGGGGAGTTTAACCAGTCCTGGAACGACATGCTGACCTTGCGCCAGGCTCTCAAACCGTATCTTTCGTTCCTGCTGCGTAACCACGATGAGATCTTTGCCATGATGGAAACGAATCTGGCCGGTTGCCAGAACGAACTGGGATATAAGAATTACAAGGCTGGCGCCTCGCCCAGGTATATGCGGAATGTCCTGCCGCACTTCAGAGGAGGGCGCGCCGATAAGAAGGCCGCAAACAGCAAGGCTGCCCCTAAGAGTAAACCCTGAAATTTCCGGGGTCCATGAATGCCTCCAGACACAGATCCTATTGGAAAGGGTTACGCTCTCTGGCTGATGCCCGATCAGCCGATGTTCAGCCATCTTGCCCGTGAAATCTCACGCCTCAGTCAGCAACTTTCCACGCCACGTTTTCAACCTCATATTACCTTGCTGAGCCGGATCAGCCTGCTGGAAGGAAAGGTGCTGCGAAGGTCAAGGCGGCTGGCTTGCTGCCTCAGGCCGTTCCGGATTGAACTGGCTGATATCGACCACCTGGACGAATTCTTCCGCTGCATTATTGTCACCGTGCGCCCGGGCAAGGCGATCCTGAAAGCCCGCCTGGCAGCGTGCCGCGCCTTTGACCGCCAATGCGAGCTGTACGTCCCGCATGTAAGTCTTGTATACGGCAGACTTCCAGCGGACAGGAGGAAGGAAATTGCAGGAAGTCTCCGTCCGTTTCCGGGCCAGGCGTTTGAGGTTCGCAAGATGTCGCTTTACCGGATCAATGGCCCCGTGCGCCAGTGGAAGTGTATCGAAACGTTTGATCTAAAATGAGACCCGGCGCCATCTATGGGACGCTTCAGGACGGGGACGCTCGCACATGAACCCATCCGCAAGAAAAGAGTTACGGGTGAGAGTGTGAGGCGTCCCCCTCCCCTGAAACGTTACGGATTCACCGTCACAGTAAGCGGACTGTTCAACGTGAAATCTATCTTTGTTTCAGATGGGATCACAACGGGCGGGGCTTTTGTGGCCATTTGAACGCCCGTTCCTGCGCCTGCACCAACCCCCGCGCCGATCGCCGCGCCTTTGCCTCCACCCGCGATGGCGCCGATAATGCCGCCCACCGCCGCACCGATACCGGCCCGTTCAGCCGTCTGCTTGCCGCGGGAGCCTTTTGCCTCCCTCTGGTAAACCCCACTATTGACGTTGTACGCTTGCCCGTTCACCGTGAGGCTGACCAGTTTGAGTTCGACCATGGACTGCCCTTTAATATGGCCGGCGTTGCGCTCGCCGACAATCCGCAGACGCGCCTTCGCATATCGCGGGATGACGATCTGGCCATTGTCAGAGATGGGCGAATCCACGGTGGCTCCGACTTCATCACCGGCCTTGTTAACTCTCGTGTCAACGCTACCGACCAGGCGCACCGTAATCATAGTACCCGCCGGAATGGTCACGTCTGCAGGGGCAGGCGGCGGAGCGTTTGAAGCCTGCTGCGAGGATCCTGGTGGCGATTGCACAACAGGAGCTGGAGCAGAGGATTCCCCTGAAGGGGCATTCCCCGCCATCGAGCGAGAACGGCGCCGGGCGCCCCGGCTTCCTGGCTGTGACGCTTGCTGGTCAGGAGAATTAACCGCCAGCTCGTCAACCACCTGTTTGACGCCGTCCGTGCTGTGAGCAAATTGCTCAACCTGGGACTTTTCCTGATCGGTATCCACGTTGCCCGAAAGGAC
Source organism: Acidobacteriota bacterium (assembly GCA_021789565.1). Next base: position 6,887 of record JAJYJL010000105.1, on the reverse strand, counting down.
AACGACCCCCTGCTGGGAAACCACACGGATATCGCGGGTTTTCAGAACAGGGTCCTGATAAAGCTTGGACTGGATTGAGGAAACAATGGCCTCGTCGTTGGGAGCGCTGGAGCTCTTGAAAAGGCTGCAGCCGCTGAAGGCAAGAGCAATGGTCATCACCAAGGCTGCCACGCGGGTCTTAGGGTAGATCATATACACCTCTCCGCCGCCAGAGAATCTACGGCTTACGCAGCTTGAACCCAAACTGGGTAAAAGCTGCCTGGATTTCCCCCCTCCACCCACAGAAGTTTAACCTCACGAGAGAGCCAAAGTCCAACGTTTTTGAGGGCTTGAGACGTGGTAATTTCTTCGGGTGTCACAGCCGGGCATGCTAGAATTCCTCTTTGAAGCAGAGGGTCGGAAGTCGCGGGAAATCAGTTTTTTGGATGTTTTAATACCACTCCGGCTGGCCCGGCTGCTGGACCAGTAGTGCGATGCAAAATCTCTCAATCGTCATCCCGGTTTACAACGAGGAGGACAACATCGGGCCCCTCATGGGCCGCATCAGGGAGGCCATGGCCGGGTGGAACGGGACGGTCGAAATTCTGTTTGTTGATGATGGCAGTAGTGACCGGAGCCTGGAACTGTTGAAGAAAGCACAGGCCGGAGACCCTCGAGTCCGCATTGTTCATTTCCACAGGAACATGGGTCAGACCGCCGCCATGGCGGCAGGGTTCCGGCTGGCGCGCGGTGAGGCGATTGTTACCATCGACGCCGACCTGCAGAACGATCCCATGGAAATTCCCCGCCTGGCTGCAATGCTGGACGACTGGGACGTGGTGTGCGGCGTCCGCACCTGCCGCAAAGACACGCTTTGGAAGCGCATTTCATCGCGCATCGGAAACGGCTTCCGAAACTGGCTTACGGGCGACAACATTATTGACACCGGTTGCACCCTGAAGGCCTACCGGCGCGAGTGCCTGGACGGGCTGGAGCTATACAAGGGAATGCATCGCTTCCTCCCCACGCTAATCAAGATGCGCGGCTACCGCGTGACGCAGGTACCCGTATCCCATCACCCGCGGCTTGCGGGAGAGACCAAGTACGGAACCTGGGGACGGCTGGTGAAAGGGCTTGAAGACGTCCTGGCCGTTCGCTGGATGAAAAGGAACTATATCGGTTTCGAATCTAATCTGCAGCTCGTCGAGCGGGATTCCGCCGGGCAGCAGAAGGTCCGCATCAATGAAGCGGCGAAAAGGTAGTGCCGGAAGGGCGTTTTGGGGCCGGACTGGCACTCATGGAGGATTTTGGAATCGTTGAGCGGTGAAAGCTCTTCAAACATAGGCATATCAGTTTCTACAGGCCAGAGAAGTCGCGGCTTTCGGTTCGCCCATTTCTTTCTTCTGCTGCTGGTGGCTGCCTGCATGTTTTTTGTTGGGATGGGCCGCCTGGCCCTGATCGAACCCGACGAAGGTAGAAACGCGGAAGTAGCTCGGGAAATGCTGGCCAAAGGGGACTGGATCACTCCGCACTTTAACAATTTCCCTTACCTGGACAAACCCCCGGTCTTTTTCTGGGCGGTTGCCTCGTCGTTCAAAGTGGGGGGGTTGTCAGAGGCGAGCGCGCGCTTTCCCTCGGCGCTGGCCGCGCTCCTGACGGTTTTTCTGGCGTGGTTTCTGGCGCGCCGGATGTTTGAAAATACCACAGGACTATATGCGGGAATTGTCCTGGCCACAGCGCCGCTGGTAGTAGTGTTCGCGCGCGATGTCATTTTTGACATGACGCTGACGTTCTTCGTTACCGGAGCCATGGTCTGCTATTGGCTTCGGGAAACCGGCGCTGAACGCCGAAAACTGCTCGATGTTTTGTTTTTCGCAGCCATGGGCCTGGCCACTTTGACCAAGGGGCCGGTGGGATTCCTGCTTCCCTTGCTTTCCATAGCAGTTTACCAGGCCCTTCGTGGCAAGTTTGCCCGGCTGAAGGACTTGAACTGGATCCTGGGTCTGGCGACGTTCTTCGCGGTAACACTGCCCTGGTTTATCGCGGTATCCATGCGGCACCCCGACTTTCCGGAATACGCCTTCTGGCAGGAAAGCCTCGAGAGGTTTGCAACGGGCCATTCTCATCGCGCCGGCCCCATCTACTACTACCTCATCATCTATCTTGCCGGCTTTCTGCCGTGGGGCTTCTTCCTGCTCTACGCTGGCATTCACCGCGCCAGCGAGTGGCGGGAGCTTCGCCGCGAACAACACGCTCCGGTATTGTTTCTTTTAAGCTGGGCGGGTTTGATTTTTGTCTTTTTCTCCATATCGCAGTCCAAGCTTCCCGGTTACTTTCTTCCCGCCATGGTTCCGCTCAGCATCCTCATGGCAAAAGTGTGGACAGGGCACGAATCTGTGAAAGAAAATCGGGCTCCCGACTGGCTGACGGGAGGCTTTGCCACCCTGATCGCGCTGGGAATCATCATCGCGGCTGTCCCTCACTTTCAGCACTTTCTTTTTCCACACGCCCGCCTCCAGAAGAAGATGCCGCATGATGTGTTCGCTTTGTTGGGGCCAACTGTGCTGTACACGGGAGTCATCCTGGCCGCATTGGGAATCATTGGGCGGAACCTTTGCGCGCGGGCGAAGAAAAAGAATCCCACGGTCATTATGTTTGGGGTGGTCGCCTGTTGTTTTCCGCTGATACTGGTTCGCTGGTTTCATCCGTTGGAACTTTTTGCTTCCGCAAAATCGAGCCGCGCGCTTGCGCAAACCATTCTAGACAGTCCGCAGAAGGATCTTCCCATCTACGGTTATTATTACTTTCGGACGGGGCTGCCGTTCTATTTGCGCCGGCCGGTGGGCCTGATTTCTTCAACTGCTGACGAGCTGACCAGCAACTACATTGTGACTCAGTGGCCCGGAATCCAGCAGGAGGCCAGGGCCGGGCAATTGCCCCAGAGCCTTGCTCCCGCGGCGATGGACGGGATGCCCCTGGTGATGGAGGAGGACGAGTTGCTGGCGAAACGGCGTTCGACGCCCGTGCTCGTGCTGGTTAGAAACGACCAGATGGCGCAATTAGCCAAGGGAGTTCAAACCATGATTCCCATGTGGACAGGGTGGCAATATTCCGTCTGGGAAATACCTGCCAACCCGGGTCCGGCCAGCCCGCCGGAGAAGGGGCACTGAACGCGGGCGTGATATCCGCCCGGCAATGCGGGACTCGCAAAGTCATAATTCTATGTGTGGTATTTGCGGTATTCATAACCTGAGACTGAGGCCGCTTGAAAGCCCTGGTTTGATTGACCGGATGTCGGCGCAGATCAGGCATCGAGGGCCGGATAGCGAGGGCAAATTCTTACGGCCCCATCTGGCGCTGGCCATCCGGCGGCTGAGCATTATCGACCTGGAAACAGGCGACCAACCGCTATCGAATGAGACCGGCGATATCTCCCTGGTTTTTAACGGCGAGATTTACAACTACCGCGAGCTTCGCAAAGGGCTGCTTGAACGCGGGCACCGCTTTAAGACTCAGTCCGACGGCGAGGTAATCGCCCATCTCTATGAGGAAAAAGGCGCCGACTTTGTGAGCGACCTGAACGGCATGTTTGCCATCGCGCTGTGGGACGACCGTGCAAACCGTCTGATTCTGGCCCGCGACAGGGCCGGCGAAAAGCCGCTCTACTACTGGCTACAGGATGACATGATGCTGTTCGGGTCGGAAATCAAAACGATTCTGCAGCATCCCGATGTGAGCCGGCAACTTGATCCGGAAGCCCTCTCGCAATATTTCTTTTACGGGTACTTCCCCACGCCACGATCGGTCTATGCCGACATCAGGAAACTGCCCGCTGCGCATCTGATGGTGGTTGAAAACCAGGAGACGCATATCAAGTGCTACTGGCGAATGCAGGATTATCTGCGCGCGCCGGACCAGGGAAAGATGACCTGGAAGCAGGAACAACAAGCCTGTGAGGAACTTCGCGAAAAGCTGCGCGAGGCGGCGATCTCGCGCCTGGTGAGCGACGTGCCCCTGGGTGTTTTCCTGAGCGGCGGAATCGATTCCTCCACGGTGGTTGCCACGATGAGCGAGCTTTCGCCTGGAAATGTCAATAGTTTCTCGGTTTCGTTTCCCCAGCGCACTTTTGACGAGGGTGCGTATGCAGATTACGTGGCCAGGCACTTCAACACCAGGCATCACGTCCTGACGGCTGACGACCAATCGATGCGCGGCGCATTGCTCACCCTGATTGATCATCTCGACGAGCCGATGGCCGACCCGGCCATTATTCCCACATATCTTCTGTCCTGTTTTGCGCGGCAGCACATCAAGGTTGCCCTCAGCGGAGAGGGCAGCGATGAATTGTTTGGAGGATATCCCACGTATCTGGGGGCCCGCGCGGCAGAGTACTACCTGAGGCTTCCCGAATTTCTGCGGCGGCAGTTTTTTGACCGCCTGCGCGAGCTCTTGCCGGTCACTTCAGATGCCGTGCCCAAAGGCCTGTTTCTCCGGCGCTTCCTGACCCATGCCGAAAAGGACCCGGCGGTGCGCCATCATTCATGGTTTGGCATGTTTTCAGCAGAGGAAATCGAACAGCTCTTTACACCGCAATGGGCCGGGTTGCATTCGCCCATCAGCGCTATCTTCAATCCACTGTCGCGGGTTCTGGACGGCGTCCGCTTTGATGACGTCGTGGCGGAAATGCTCTATCTGGATTTCAGGATGTATCTTGAAGACAACCTGCTGGTCAAAGTGGACCGCGCCAGCATGGCTTGCTCACTGGAAATGAGGACCCCCTTCCTGGACCACCGCCTGATCGAGTTTGCAGCGGGCCTGCCCACCAGCCTCAAGGTTCGAGGCTTCAAGGGCAAGTATATTCTGAAGAAGGCTGTCCGGTCGTGGCTGCCGCACAAGATCGTGTACCGGCAAAAGCGCGGATTCACCGTGCCTGTTGCGAGCTGGATTCGCAACGAACTGCGGCCTCTTGTGGCTGAAACGCTGGAAGAGGGAAAGCTGAAGCGCCAGGGGCTTTTTAACAGCGCGTATGTTCAACAGATGTTTCAGGAACATGTAGCGGGTGCGGCCGACCATCGCAAGGCCCTTTGGACGCTTCTCTGCTTCCAGCTCTGGTATGATCGTTGGGGAACGGGAGACTAGAGCGCTTGCGCCCCCACATATTCAGGCCGAAATCGCCCTACGAGCTGCCGCCGCCGGAATCCTTTACCCCAAGGGAATGGAAGATCATTCAAACTTACCGGACACCCCGCCAGGTGCAGCAATTTATCCGGACGTTTACTTACAATCAGGAAAGAAACGGCGAAACGTTAAGAAGCTTCCGCGCCACGCTGCGGCGCACAACTGCCCATTGCCTGGAGGCGGCTTTCGTAGCGGCCGCCATACTGGAACAGCATGGGTACCCGCCGCTATTGCTGGATCTCGAATCCAAAGACAGGCTGGATCATGTGGTGTTCGCTTTCCGCCAACGCGGCCGATGGGGAGCCGTGGGGCAGTCGCGCGATTTCAGCCTCCAGGGACGCAAGCCCCTTTATCGAACCTTGCGCCACCTGGTGATGAGTTACGTGGACCCGTTTGTTACAGAGGAGGCGCGAATCGTCGGCTACGCACTGGCGGACCTTCGGACGCTGGCCAGGACAGACTGGCGTTTTTCGCTGAACAACGTGTGGAGCGTCGAGCAGGCGTTGATTGATTTGCCCCACCGCAAGCTGAAAACTTCAAATCAACGTTATGAGAAGATCCTCAGGCGGTATCGGGCTTTCAAGGAAAAGTTCCCCCGCCGACGGGTCACCTTCTATTCCAACCGTCATCAGTGGATGTGAGGGCGAGCTTCGACTTTCGGTGGTGCGTTCGTAACATCATTGGAAGTTCAGGCCGGAGGGAGAGTATGTCTGGGCGCCGCTATTGAGACTGTTCAAGCGAAACAACCAGGAGGTCAGCCTTGTGAGCAAGGTTGTAGGCCCGTTGCAAATCCGACTCCTGCAGGGCCCGCTGGGATTGCTGAAGAAATCCGCGCGCTCCCTCCAGTGTGCCGCGCTGTGAAGGCGACAGCCATTCGCGACTGAGATGCAGAATTCGCTGCTCGATCGCCTGCTGCAGCTTGACCACCTGTCCCTGCAACGCTGATGCCTGGCGTGAGCTGATCGCGGACTCCAGCGCGGGAACTTCGGCGGTGGGCTCTTCTTCCGGAGGGGTTTTCGCCTCGGCTCTCCGTGGCCGGGGTGGTCTGCTGGGCACAGGTTCGGACGGGGCCGGCGCAGGGGCCGGGGGCTTGATTTCCGCAGAGACGGGCGGAGGCGGAGCCTGCACAACAATACTCTGGTCAGACTGCGATGGCTTTGCAGCGGGCGGCGGAGTGGGGACAAAGACAACTTGCGGCCCCGTCTGCCTCTTGGGGCAGCCGCCAAAAATAACGGCAATAATAAAAACTGCTGCTTTCCAGCTCAAGGTATTTTAATTCTATCACTTCGCAAAGGCCGTGGGCAGGAGCAGCCCAGCCCTTCGGCTTTGTGGAAAAACACACAGCTACCCGGCTGGCAATCGGATACACTTTCCACTCTGATTTACAAGCGCAAGGTAGCCCGCGACAACATTTGATCAGATGCAGGCGTCTGCAATGTCAAGCGGTCTGGTGACTCGCAATCTTTTTATCAGCCGACTTTGCCTGCTGCTCGTATTGATGCTCCCATTCCTTTCGCTTTTTCAGCACAAAGGCCTTGGCATCCTCGAACGTTTTAAAGAGGCGTTTTCCCTTGATCACATTGCACGGCTGGCAGCAGGTCACAAGGTTATCCATTCTTCGTGCTCCACCACGAGCGTGCGGGTGAATATGGTCTACGGTAAGAACCATCCAGTTTGTGAACTGGTGCAGCCCGTCCAGGCCACAATACTGGCATTGAAATTGATCACGA
>JAJYJL010000104.1 GCA_021789565.1 Acidobacteriota bacterium | reverse complement strand
GCCTCTGAGAACCCTGACGCGGTCGTCTTGGCGCCTTTGATTTTCAAGCAATTCTTCCCCAAAATGCACGCGGGAACTCGGAGCGCAAATCGGGGATCTATTTGGGATCGCCGATCCGGTAGCCCACGCCGCGGACCGTGTGGATCAACCGACGTTCAGAGCCTTCATTGACCTTTTTCCGCAGGTAATTGATGTAGACATCCACCACGTTGGTCATGGTGTCGAATGAGAAATTCCACACGTGCTCGATGATCATGGCGCGGGAAACGGCCCGGCCGACATTTCTCATCAAGTACTCCAGAAGCGCGAATTCTTTGGGGGTCAGATCGATTTTTCTTTCGCCGCGCCGGACGGTCCGGTCCACCCTGTTCATTTCAAGGTCCTCGACCTGAAAGCTCAAGTCAGGAGGCTGGTTCCCGCGCCTCAGAAGCGCACGTACGCGTGCCGAGAGCTCGCGGAAGGCGAACGGCTTGATCAGGTAATCGTCCGCGCCTAGGTCGAGGCCCTTCACACGATCCTCCACCCGCGAGCGACCCGTCAGCACCAGGACCGGCAAAGGTTGTTTCTTGGTCCGAATCTGTCTGAGAACTTGCAGGCCGTCCATCCTCGGCAAAACCAAGTCGAGAACCAGAAGGTCGTAATCATACTCCTCAGCCATGTAAAGGGCTTCCTGCCCATCCGGAGCCAAGTCCACGGCGTAATGCTCGGCCTCCAAGCCTTTCTTCAGAAAACTCGCCACCGGTCGATCGTCTTCAGCAACAAGGATGCGCACGGGAAAACCCCTCAAGACCGGACTCACCCTTCACGGGTGTGCGCCGGGAATTCGTTATATTTTCACGATATTCGATTGCGTTCATTAGCCGTATTTAACTTCGGCAGAAAATAACAAGGGGTTGAGTGCAGTTCTGCGCGGGCCTCCGATGTGGATGGGACCGAGGGCCTAAGGGGTACGGATGAGGTTGTTGAGGATTACAGAGATTGGGAGAGTGTTAGGCTTTTTTGATGCCGAACTTTTCCAAACGATATTGGAGCGTGCGAAAGGTCATGCCCAGAAGCTGGGCTGCACGGGTGATATTCCCGTTGGTGCGCTGCAGGGCCTGAATAATTTTTGCTTTCTCATGTTCTTCCCACGATCCTTCAGGAATGATGGGAACCAGGTCCTCCCCGGGTGCCGGCGCGGTCGCTGTCCAAATCCCAGTCAAGCTTGCTTCTTCTTCAGCCTCCAGCACCTCCGGAGGAAGGTCGCGAAGTTCCAGTTGAGATGTTTCACCCAGCACCACGGCGCGCTCGATAGCCCACTCCAACTGCCGGATATTTCCCGGCCAGCGATAACTTTCGAGCGCTGCCAGCGCCTCGGATGAAATCCCCCGAACCTCGCGTCCCGCCGCAAGCGCCGCTCTGTGCATAAAGTGCATGGCCAACTCTTCGATGTCTTCCTTCCGTTCGCGCAAAGGAGGACAGACGACGGGAATCACCTTGAGGCGGTAATAAAGATCCTCGCGGAACTTACCTTCCCGCATCAGTTGATCCAGGTTTCGATTGGTCGCGGCAATAATGCGGGCGTCCACTTTGATGGGGTCTGTGCCCCCGACACGGAGGATCTCGCGCTCCTGAAGAGCCCGCAGAATCTTGGCCTGCAAGGCCAGGCTGGTGTCGCCGATTTCATCGAGGAACAAGGTGGAGTGGCTGGCTTTCTCAAACAGTCCTTTCTTTTGTTGATGGGCGTCGGTAAAAGCACCCTTTTCGTGGCCGAAAAGTTCGCTTTCAAGCAAAGTTTCGGTGAGCGCTGCACAATTGACCGCCAGGAACGGCTGGTCATGCCGCGGACTGTGCTTGTGAATTTCCCGTGCAACCAGTTCCTTGCCGGTTCCGCTTTCACCGAGGATCAGGATGGTGTGAACTGAGGGCGCCACCTTCACAATCATTCGGACCATCTCCTTGACGGCGGGGGAATTTCCAAGGATGGTCCGCTTCAGGGCGGCCAGGCGATTGAGCGCGTCGTTGACGACTTCCAAAAGCCTCGCGCGGTCCACGGGCTTTTCCAGATATTGGTAGACTCCCCGCCGGGTGGCGTCGATCGCCGATTCGATGGAAGGATAACCCGTTATGAGGACCACGGCGACGGTGGGGTCGGCCCGCACAATTTCGGTGAGCAACTGGATGCCGTTGATTCCGGTCAGGTTGAGATCGGTGAGGACCAGGTCGAAGCGCTTCTGTGCAACAAGGTTGAGAGCCGCCTCAGCGCTGGGAGCGGTGACCGCCTCGTAACCTTCGTCCTGGAGGATGTCCCGGTAGATTTCCCGCTGCCGCTTCTCGTCATCAACAACCAGAACTGATCCTTCAGGCATGGATGCTAATCCTCAGGCAATACTCGAACTGGCGACAGCCGGTGGGTTGGTCACCGAGACGTCCGGGAGGGGCAATTCGACAATCAACGTAGTGCCAGGCGTATTCTCATTGGAAATAGAAACGCGACCGCCGTGATCCTCAACAATCTTCCGGGTAATGGCTAAGCCCAGGCCGAAACCCGTCGCCTTGGTGGAAAAATAAGGGGCAAAGACCTTTTCTTGATCGTCTTGTGGAATGCCGGGCCCCGTATCGCGAAAGCGCATTTCAAGATGCCCGCCGCCCCCGTTATTGGATATCCTTCTTGCTGTGATCTGGATATCTCCGCCTTGCGGCATAGCTTGCACGCAGTTGGTCAGAATGTTGAGGAAGCAGGTCTTCAACTGCGCAGCATCTGCCTGAAGGGCGGGCAGGTCTGTAGGCAAATGGGCCACAATTCGGATATGTTGCTGGCATGCCTGATTTTCGACCACGCTCACAGCCTGTCCGACGATGGTCTCAATGTCGCACGGCACAAGCTGAGGTTCGGTAGGCCTTCCGACCACCAGAAAATCGCTGACCAGGTGGTTCAGGCGCGTAATTTCTTCCTTCATATTGGCGAGGCTGGTGCTCAATTCGCGCCCCGGTGTTTCATTCAGAATCGAGCGTTTTGCCCTGATCTGATCGATGCTCAGGTTAAGAAAGTTTAGTGAGTTGCGCACCTCATGCGCCACAGTAGCGGCAAAATGGCCCAGCAAAGAAGACTTCTCGGCTTCATTCAGCCGCTTCTGAAGCTTTCGGGTCTCGCGTAGCCTTTCTACCATTTGATTGAATGTTTGAGCCAGGCGTCCCATCTCATCCCTGCTGCCTGTTGTCGGCAGAGACACGTAGAGATTGTCCTGGGCCACCTGATTCGCCCCTTCCACCAGCAAATCAATCGGCTTGGTAAAACGGAAGGCCAGATAAACCACTGCAAACATTCCTGTCAGCATCGTGCCCAGAATCCAGGCCAGCCAGAGCAAATAGACATGGTTCAGCATGGAACCCACTTCATCCATCTCCCCGCCCACCTGCACGTATCCCACAACTTTCTCTCCCTGGATGATGGGGAACTTGATGTCATAGTGCTGCTGCCCAGCGCTGGCGCCGACGTCGGCGTCGATGTCTCGCAGCTGAGCGGTAATCTGGATGGGCCCTTCCGTCCTTCGGTGCCGTCGCCTGCTCAGCTTGACCCGCTTGCCCACTTGTTTGGGATTGGTGCTGGCCACCACTTCTCCGGTGGGTGAAATAACATTGATCGAGGAAAGGCCGGCGCCTTTAAGCGCGCTTAGGTATTCGCTGAGAGCCAGTTTTCGATTAACTTTGGAAGGGACGCTCGCCTGAGTCAATTGGATGATTTCCAAAAGGTCTGAGGTTTGGCCGGCCACGTAAGCCTTGATGCGGCGGTTGTGCTGCACGTAGGCCACCATCAAAATGGCGCTCGTGCTTGCAGTGATCAGGAACATCACCAGCGCCAGCCGGGTGCGGAATCGGAGGCTCAGGATGCGTTTATTCAATACCTGCCTCGCGGAGCTTGTCGCGCGACTCATTCAATCCGATTCTAGCTGAACGCCTGGGAGCGGTCAACGAAGCCTAACCCTCTCCTGCTGGTTAAGAGGCGCAAACAATACGTCCATGGCTTTGAGGAACTTCCTACCAGCACCAGCTTGGGCCGTGAACCTTAGCAACTTTACTGCCTGCCGAGTAATCTAACCAAAACAGGGGAGGTGGCTGCCATGGCCTGGAGCTTATTTATCGGGCTGCTTAAGCTGATACTGGCGGGTACCATTCTTTTATACGCGGTACTTGTTTTAATAGCCTTGAGAACCGCTGGAACCCCATTGAAACTTGACTGGACCGACCCGCCCATCTCCGTAGAGCGACTCTTGGTTTGGCTTGGCGTTAAAGGTGTTAGAGCAGTTTTACATGCATTAAAAGCAATGCTGGACGTTCTTGAAGACGCTTCTGCCGATGTTGGAGAATGGTTGCTGCATCATCGATGATGGACAAGCTAATGCATTCATTCTATGTGAGATAGGGATGCTTCTGCCAGGCGGCTCAGCCTTTAATCCTTTTATCCCGGCATGTGGTGAAAACTCAACAATTTTTAAAAGGGCTTGCGTTTTGCCTGCGGGTTCTGCGATTTTAGTGTGGCTGACGCCCGCGTACCGCTGGCTGGATTGGAGCCGTTTCAGGGATCAGCAAATTCAAGGGGAAATTGAACTCGAAAGGTTCCATGGACGAGGGGATCGAATTCTGGGTTGGTCTCACTCGTGTTGAGGGATTGGGGGTTCGGGGCGCTCACAAGCTGATTGCCCACTTTGGCTCACCGCAGGCGGCCTACATGGCTTCCTTGACGGAGCTTGAAGCTTCTGGACTTCCGGCGGCCGTCTGCCAGGCGGTTTTCACTCAGACGGGGCTAAAAGAAGCCGAAAGGGAGATTAAGGAGGTTGCAAAGGCCGATTGCCAGTTGCTGGCCTATTCGAGCGAGGCGTATCCGCCCATCCTTAAGCAGATTGCCGATCCGCCCTTGTTTCTATATGTTCGCGGGGATGTCCGGGTGCTCAGCGAGCACTCGCTGGCGGTGGTTGGCTCGCGGCGCCCTTCAGCCTATGGATTGCAAGTGGCGCGGCGTCTTGCCCATGACCTTGCGGAGCGACGCCTAGTGATCGTCAGCGGTCTTGCGCGAGGGATCGACTCTGCCGCCCATCACGGCGCGCTTGAGGCCAAGGGAAAGACCATTGCAGTTCAAGGGCGCGGCATGGATGCCGTCTACCCTGCGGAAAACAAGCGGCTGGCGGAAAAGATCGCGGAATCGGGGGCGGTTGTTTCAGAATTCCCGCTGGGCACCAGCCCTACTCCGGAAAATTTTCCGATTCGAAATCGGATCATCAGCGGCTTGTCTTTGGGTGTATTGGTTGTTGAAGCCAGCGAATACAGCGGTTCGCTGATTACGGCGCGCGTGGCCGCTGAGCAGAACCGCGAAGTGTTTGCTGTGCCCGGCAACATCACGACAGCGCAAAGCTTTGGCCCGAATCACCTGATTAAGCAGGGAGCCAAATTGGTCGATCAATGGATGGACATCGTTGAAGAGTTTCCTCCGGAGGTCCGGATGCAACTTCTTCCATCGGGTGAGGCTCTTGATGCGGGGCAGGCCGCTCCGGGGCCGGGCGAACTGTTCGAGCGTTCCTTAACTGCGGAACAGAAAGCGGTTTTTGAAGCTTTGCGCGTAGATGAGGCGCTTTTCATCGATGCGATTCTGGGCTCGGTGGCGCTCCCCCAAAACCAGGTTCTACAGGTCTTGCTGGAACTCGAGATGAACGGGCTGATCCGGCAGTTGCCCGGCAAGAACTTCATTCGTAAGCTATGATGAGGAGCTGAGAAACTCAGCCTCCAAATGGAGCAAGGAAAAACGGATCAACAGGTTCTCGGTCTGTTTCCAGGGTCTTAATAATGGCTAAATCGCTTGTTATCGTCGAATCACCGGCCAAGGCCAAGACGATTAACCGGTATCTCGGTTCCGGTTACACTGTCAAGGCTTCAATGGGTCACGTCATGGATCTCCCCAAAAAGGAATTGGGCGTTGATCTCGAAAACAATTTCAAACCGAAGTACATCGTCATCCCCAATAAGAAGGAGACGATCCAGGCGTTGAAATCCGCCGCGAAAGGTACCGATTCGATCTATCTGGCCGCGGACCCTGACCGCGAAGGGGAAGCAATCTGCGCGCATCTGCGCGAGTTGCTGGATTCGAAAAAGACAAAGTTCTATCGAGTGCTTTTTAATGAGATCACGCGTGAGGCCATCCATGACGCCTTCAATCATCCCCAGGAGATTGATGCTCGCCTGGTTGACGCCCAGCAGGCGCGGCGCGTGCTCGACCGCCTGGTCGGATACCAGGTAAGCCCCTTGCTGTGGGACAAGGTTAAGCGGGGGATATCCGCCGGGCGAGTGCAGACGGTTGCTTTGCGGCTGATTGCCGAACGCGAACGGGAAATCCAGGCCTTCAAGAAGAAGGAATACTGGACCATCGGCGCCAAGCTCAACGGAAAGAATCCTCCGCCCTTTGAAGCCCGCCTGATCAAGTTCCAGGGGAAAGATCTGGAGATTCCGGACCAGGCGGCGGCGGATCAACACCGGATGGCGCTTGAGAAGGCGAGCTTCGACGTTCAGTCGGTCGAAACCCGCGAGCGGCGCAAATATCCCGTGCCGCCTTTCATCACCAGCAAGCTCCAGCAAGAGGCTGTCCGCAAGCTTCACTTCTCCCCCAAGAAGACCATGATGCTGGCTCAAAAGCTTTACGAAGGCATTGATCTCGGCCAGGAAGGCTCCGTGGGCCTGATCACCTACATTCGGACGGACTCCACTCGCGTTGCGGAAAGCGCCCTGGCGGCTGTGCGCGCTCACATTCAGAAAACCTACGGCGAGCCTTACTTGCCGAACGAGGCCATCCGCTACAAGACCAAGAAGGGTGCGCAGGATGCGCACGAAGCCATCCGGCCCACCTCCGTGGATCGTTCGCCGCAAGCGATGCGCTCTTATCTTTCTTCAGACGAGCTTAAGCTTTACCGGCTCATCTGGCAGCGCTTCGTCGCCTCCCAGATGAACCCCGCGATCTTCGATCAGACCACCATCGACATCGCCGCGGGAGACCATCTGTTGCGCGCCACCGGTTCCGTCGAAAAATTCAACGGCTTCAGGGCCGTATACGAAGAAGGCCGGGACGATAAGGTTCCTGATGAAGATGAGGACGGCAAGGCGCGCCTGCCGATGGTTGAGCAGGGTGAAGTGTTGCGCCTCCTGGAACTTTTGCCCGAGCAGCATTTTACGGAGCCGCCACCGCGCTACAATGAGGCTACTCTCGTCAAGATGCTGGAAGAAAAAGGCATCGGCCGGCCTTCAACTTACGCGACCATCCTCTCGGTGATCCAGAACCGCGATTACGTGGAAAAGAACCAGGGCCGTTTTTTCCCCACCGAGCTCGGCATGGTGGTCAATGATCTGCTCGTCAAAAGCTTTTCCGACATTTTTGACGTCGCCTACACGGCGCGTATGGAAGAGGAATTGGACGATGTCGAGGAAGGCAAGCTGGCCTGGACCAAGGCCCTCAGCGAATTTTACAACAAGTTCAAAAAGGACCTGCGGCTCGCCGAGCGCGAAATGCAGGATCTGAAAGGCGAGGGCGTCCCGACCGACGTCAAATGCGAGAAGTGCGGCAAGCCCATGGTGATTCGCCTGGGACGCAACGGCCAGTTCCTGGCTTGCACGGGTTATCCCGAATGCGACGGCACGCGCGATCTCCCGCCCGACCTCGCCGCCAAGTACGGCTCCGCCGCGCCGCCCGCGCCTGAAGTCCCCGAACAAGCCTGCGAGAAGTGCGGCAAGCCGATGGCTTTAAAGCGCGGCCGCTTCGGTTACTTTATGGCCTGCACCGGCTATCCCGAATGCCGGAACACCAAAAAGATCGTCATCAAGGAGGGAACGGCCACCGCGGTGGGTGACACTCCTCTTGACGAAAAGTGCCCGGAGTGCGGCAACAACCTGGTCAAAAAGCACGGACGTTACGGGCCATTTACGGCTTGCAGCAACTATCCGAAGTGCAAGTACATCAAGAAGCAGACGCTCGGCATCGCCTGTCCTGAGAAAGTCTGCACGGGCGAGATTGTCGTTCGGCGCGCCAAGCGCGGGACATTTTACGGCTGCAGCCGCTATCCGGAATGCAAATTTACGTCCTGGGAAAAGCCTGTGGCCGAGCCGTGCCCGGACTGCGGTTCTCCCATTCTTCTCGAAAAGTTTGACAAGAAATCCGGCTCTTCCTCACGACACTGCCGCAACGAATCCTGCCACTATGAGCGCGTCGTGGAGTAGTCGGACCGATTCTCATTACCCGCGAAAATCAATCTCTGCATGGCCGGCGGCCCGGTTCGTTAAAGCCGCATAGTCTTTGTGTTTGGCCTGAGGAGCAGGTATCGCAACAATCCGCACAATTTCTTGACTTCAATGGGGCCCGGCGACATAATCGGGAGTCAAGATATGCGAGAAGCGGTTATCATCGCCGCAGTCCGCACCGCAGTTGGCAAGTTCCAGGGTTCCCTTTCTTCCCTTTCCGCCGTTCGATTGGGAGCTTGCGCCGTGCGCGAAGCTGCGCGCCGGGCCGGAATGGATGGCGCGCAGGTTGACGAAGTTATCATGGGGAACGTGGTTTCCGCGGGTCTAGGCCAGAACCCTGCACGCCAGGCAGCGCTCACGGGCGGGCTCCGGCCGGCCGTGGCGGCGATGACCATCAACAAGGTGTGCGGCTCGGGGCTGAAAGCCGTGGCGCTGGCCGCCCAGGGGATCGAGACTGGAAACACGGACGTGGTGGTGGCGGGCGGCATGGAGTCCATGAGCAACTGCCCGTTCCTGCTGCCGGGCGCCCGACAGGGCTTGCGCCTCGGTGACAAGAAACTTGTCGATTCCATGATCCATGACGGGCTCTGGGACGCCTATGAAGATTTCCACATGGGGATGACCGCCGAGCTGGTGGCCGACAAATACCAGATTTCGCGCGAGCGGCAGGACCAATACGCCTTTGAAAGCCATCGGCGCGCCGTGGAGGCGATCAAGAGCTGCCGGTTTAAAGAAGAGATTGTTCCTGTCACGGTGCCGGGGAAAAAAGGCGAGGAGACCGAGTTTTCCATCGATGAATCCCCGCGCTCGGACACTTCGCTTGAAAAGCTGGCGAGTTTGAAGCCGGTGTTCAAGCCCGGCGGAACCGTAACCGCCGGCAACGCGCCCGGGACGAACGATGGCGCTGCTGCGGTGGTGGTAACATCCCGCGCGACGGCAGAAAAGCTGGGCCGGAAGCCCCTTGTGCGCATCGTGGGGCAAGCGGTCAGCGGGGTTGAGCCCCGCTGGGTGATGATGGCGCCGGTGGACGCGATTCGGGCGCTGCTCAGCAAAGTTGGCTGGAAGGTTGAGGATGTTGACCTCTTCGAGTTGAATGAAGCTTTTGCGGTGCAGGCTGTGGCGGTGATTGAGCAATTAGGGCTCGACCCGAACAAGACGAACGCGAACGGAGGCGCAGTGGCGATTGGGCATCCCATTGGAGCTTCCGGAGCGCGGATTCTGGTGACTCTTCTTTATGAAATGCAGCGCCGCGAGGCCCAGCGCGGCGTAGCGGCGCTGTGCCTGGGTGGCGGCAACGCCATCGCGCTGGCCGTTGAAAGGGAAGTCGGGTAGGAGGCGGTTTTTTCGCCACTTGAACACGGAGGAATGTTTGGACTTCAGCTTGGCGGGAGTGGTAGGAGCTGGAACCATGGGCAGCGGAATTGCCCAGGTTTTCCTCCGGCACGGATTTTCCGTCGCACTTCATGACGCTTCCGCAGAGGCGCTCGCGCGCCGCGCGGAAAAAATCCTCCACGGCCTCGACCGTGATGTGGAGAAGGGAAGACTCACGGAGCAGGAGAGGAAGGGAGCAGGAAACCGCCTGAAAACCACTACCGAACTCTCAGACTTATCCTCGGCGGACATTCTGATCGAGGCCGTCACTGAAAACTTTGAGGCGAAAGCGTCCGTATTCCGTGCGCTTGACGCGTTGTGCCCTGCCGGGACGATATTTGCCAGCAACACCTCTTCCATCTCCATCACCCGGCTTGCCGCCACAACTCGCCGCGCGCCCAGGTTTGTGGGCTTGCACTTTTTCAATCCCGTGCCGGTGATGAAACTTGTGGAAGTGGTTCCGGGGCTTGAAACCACGGAGGAGACGCTCGACGATGCGGATCAGCTTGCCAGGGCCGTGGGCAAAACCCCCATCCGCGCGGAGGATTCCCCCGGCTTTATCTCGAACCGGCTGCTGATGCCCATGATCAACGAGGCTGTCTACGCCGTTCTCGAAGGCGTTGCGGAGCCTGCGGGAGTGGACAGCGTGATGAAACTGGGAATGAACCATCCGATGGGCCCGTTGGAACTGGCCGACCTGATTGGCCTGGACGTCTGCCTGGATATTATGAAGGTGCTTCACGAAGGGTTCCACGATTCAAAGTACCGGCCCTGCCCGCTGCTGGAAAAGATGGTGAGTGCGGGCTGGCTGGGACGAAAAACGGGAAAGGGATTTTACGATTACGCGAAGAAATGATCGCGGCCGAAGTTCACCGCGAGCGACAAAGAGGAAAAGCTACGAGGGCGAGAAGAACCTGCGGGGGAGTTTCAAAGGCAGTCGTTTCACCAAGGGAGGATTCCAAAATGCCAGAAGAGCGGACGGAACGTACGAAGGCGATCGACATTGCCTTGACGCAGATTGAAAAACAATTTGGAAAAGGCTCCATCATGCGCCTGGGCTCCAAAGAGGCGCTGGTCCCGGTGGACGTGATTCCCACCGGAGCCCTGTCGCTTGACGCGGCCTTGGGTGTGGGAGGAGTTCCGCGGGGCCGCGTGGTGGAAGTTTACGGTCCTGAAGCAAGCGGCAAGACAACCATCGCTTTGCACTTGGTGGCGGAGGCGCAGCGTCGCGGCGGGATGGCGGCCTTTGTGGACGCCGAGCACGCCCTGGACGCGAAGTACGCCAAAAGACTTGGCGTTGACGTCGACAACCTGCTGGTCTCCCAACCCGATTACGGCGAGCAGGGCCTCGAAATCGCTGAAGCACTGGTGCGTTCGAATTCCATTGATATTGTAGTGATTGATTCCGTGGCCGCGCTGGTTCCCCGGGCTGAACTTGAGGGGGACATGGGGGATTCGATGCCCGGCTTGCAGGCCCGCCTGATGTCCCAGGCCCTGCGCAAGCTGACGGCCATCGTTTCCAAATCCAAAACCTGCCTGGTTTTCATCAACCAAATCCGGGAGAAGATTGGCGTGATGTTCGGAAATCCTGAGACCACGACGGGAGGCCGTGCGCTCAAGTTTTATTCTTCCGTCCGCCTGGATATTCGCCGTATCGCCTCCATCAAGGACGGTGACCGCGTAGTGGGGAACCGGACCCGCGCCAAAGTCGTCAAGAACAAGATGGCTCCGCCCTTTCGCGAGGCCGAATTCGACATTCTTTATGGCGAAGGGATTTCAAAAGAAGGGGACCTTATTGACGTGGCCGTGGGGCTCAACCTGATCGAAAAGAGCGGATCGTGGTACTCCTTTGGCGGAGAACGGATCGGACAGGGACGCGAAAACACCCGTCATTTTCTTCGTGAAAATACCGACATCTTAAAGAAAATTGAAGCCGAGGCCCGCAAGGCCCTCAATCTCCCTGCCGGGGAGGAGCCTCGGTCCGCCGAAACCGGCACCGCGCGCGGCAAAAAACAAACTTAAGATGAGCAGCCTCCGCCCCTCGAATGCCTGAAAAGGAGTTGAGCTGACACAGCGGAAATAACCGGTAGAGGAGCATCAGGGCCACATGCGTGAGGAAGTTCGAGCCGCGTTGATCAAAAAAATCGCCATCCTGACCGCAATCATTTCATGCTTGTTGGGTTTGGACGTTTTCCCCGGGGGCACGCTTGCCACCTTATTTGCCGTATCTCCGCCCGGCGTGGCTCATGCTACTCATCGGCGCCACCGCGTCATCCGGCACTCGCACCACCGCTACCACCGCCGCTACTGGAGTCCCTGGAATGTCAGTTCCTACGACCAACATCCCGGCGCGGGCGATAACACTGAAGGGGAGGACTTGGCCGTCCGCCAGGCGGCCATCGCGGCCCTGGGGAACTGGAACGGTAGCATTGTGGT